>CADDZP010000353.1 GCA_902812475.1 Actinomycetota bacterium
GGGCGGCGGAACAGATGCGGGCGGCGGCGTGCACGGCCACGCCGACGTAGTCGCCGTCGACCACCTCGGCCTCGCCCGTGTGCACGCCCATGCGGACCCGGACCTCGCAATCGTCGGGCCAGCCGTAGGCGCCCAACGCCAGCTGGGCGGTCACGGCGGCGGCGACGGCCGCCGACGCCTGCTCGAAGACGACGAACAGTGCGTCACCGCGCGTGCCCACCTCCTGACCGCCGTTGCGCCCGAAGGCGGCGCGCATCAGCTCGTAATGCGTGGCCAGCAGCGTGGGATAGCGGTCACCGAGACGCTGCAGAAGGTGCGTCGATCCCTCCAGGTCGGTGAAGAGGAACGTCAGCGTGCCCCTCGGCAGCCCCCCATCCGCCATGAGACAAGGCTACTGAGGGGATGAGACACTGAGGTGCGAGTGCGGGAGGACGTGTGCACGGCGGGGCGGTGAAGAGGACGCGAGTTGCGTCGCTGGACGGGCTTCGGGGCGTGGCCCTCGTGTGCGTGCTCGCCTACCACGCCGTGCCGGGGCTGGCGCCCGGCGGGTTCCTCGGCGTCGACGTCTTCTTCGTGCTCTCCGGGTTCCTGCTGACGATGCTGCTCCTCGGCGAGCACGACCGCACCGGGACCATCGAGCGACTCGACTACGCCGTCCGCCGCATTCGCCGCATCGCTCCGGCCCTGCTCGTGCTCCTGGCCGCCCTCGTCGTCTTCGTCCCCCTGCTCACGCCCGGCGACGCCCACCGCCTTCCCGGCGACGTGGTCTACTCCGTGCTCGGCCTGACCAACTGGCACCTCATCAGAGACGGCAGCTCGTACTTCGCCCAGGCCGGCCGGCCCTCGTTCGTCCGCCACCTCTGGTCGATCGCCGTGGAGATCCAGTTCTACGTGCTGTGCCCGTTCCTGGTCGGGTGGCTGGCCCGGCGTCGGCCCAAGGTCGCTATCGCGGGCCTCGTCGCCGGCATCGCCGCCTCGGCCACGGCCATGGGCCTCCTCTACAGCAGCCCCGACCCGTCACGGGCCTACTTCGGCACCGACACCCGCATCCACGCCCTGCTCGTCGGCTGCCTCGTCGCCGTCGTCCTCCGCTCCCCTACATTCTCGGGCTGGATCGCCGCACACGGTCCGGCTTCCCGGCGCAAGAACGCAGTCGGCGTCGCCGCCCTCGCCGTTGTTGCCGCCCTCGTCCTCGTTGGCGCCCAGACGAGCCGGGCCATGTACCCGGCCGGGTTCCTCGCCGTCGAGGTCGCAACGGCGGTGATGATCGCCCTGGCCCTGCACCCCGGCGTTCTGAGCGCACTGCTCGTCAGGGGCGAGATGCGGTGGCTGGGGCGGCGCTCGTACGGCATCTACCTGTGGCACTGGCCGATCGTCGTGCTGGTCCGGCCCGGCACCTCGGCCGATTGGCCGGCGGTCCCCGCCGCCGTTGCCATCGTGGGCGGAGGGCTCCTGCTCGGCGCCCTGTCGTACCGGTACGTCGAGCGACCGTTCCTCCGACCGAACACCGCGACGAGGCGAGCCCGCCAGGCCGCCTTCCTTCGCCTCGGCCTCTTCGGCGCTGCGGCCGCTGTCCTCGCTGTGGCCGTGGCCCAGATCCCGACCAACAACCAGCTGGCCGACGTCCTGCGCGCGGGCGAGAAGGTGATCGCCGCCCAGCCGCCGCCCACGCCCGTCCCCGAGACGACGACCACCGCGACCACCGCACCTCCCGCACCCGACGCACCATCACCATCCACGGCATCGACGCCGCCATCGAGGGCGCCCCGTGTCCGCGTCGTGACACCGGCGGCCCCACCGGCGCCGCCGAAGCCCAAGCTCAACCTGCCGGCGCCGGGCACCGTGCCCGTGACCGCCATCGGCGACTCGGTGATGCTGGCCGGTGCCGACGCCCTCCACGCACGCCTCGGGTCGACGGGCTACATCGACGCCAAGCAGAACCGTTACTTCAGTCAGGCGGCGCCGATCATCCACGACCTGCGGACGCGCGAGGTCCTGGGCGGCGTCGTCATCATCCACCTCGGCAACAACGGACCCGTGTCCGACGGCGACGTCGACGCCGTCATGCACGAGCTCGACGGCGTGCCCAACGTGCTCCTCGTGACCGTGCGGGTCGACCGCAACTGGCAGGACGAGGTCAACAACACCTTGCGGGCCGGAGCCGCCCGCTACCCCAACGTGCAGATCGTCGACTGGTACGCCTACAGCGCCGGGCACGGCGACTGGTTCCAGGCCGACGGCACGCACTTCAAGTCGAGCGGCGGGCCCGGTGCCAACGCCTACGCCGACCTCCTGGTGGGCTCGATCCCGCCGCCGCCGACGACGACCACCACCGAAGCCCCGACGACTACGGCGCCGCCGCCTCCGCCGTCGACGACGTCAACGACAGCACCGTCGCTGGTTCCGTAGCCGTCAACCCGCACGAGGCGAGCGCCTCCTCGACGAAGTTGCTGACGGAACCGGCGAAGAAGAAGCCGACGTGGCCGCCCGGGTACCAGGCCATCTTTGGCCTGTCCCAGTGCTCCCACAGCTTGCGGGCCTGGCGCGACGTCGACATCCGATCGCCGATGCCCGCGAACAGGAAGCGCCGCTCGGGCGGCGGCTTCGCCGTCAGCACGAGCGGCGAGACGACCCGGTGCACGGCGGCAGCCTTGGGCCCCAGGGCACCGGTCTCGAGCGCGCGCCGCCGCACCTTGACGGGGCTGTGGCGCCGGTAGAGGTCGACGAGGTCGGTGGCGGGGATGCCGGCGATCACACACGCCAGCCCCTCCTCCAGCGCCGCCGTCAGCGCCGCCGTGTAGCCCCCGAGCGACAGTCCGTAGATCCCGACGTCGGCCTCGGGCTCGTGGAACCGTATCCACCGGATGGCGGAGCGGATGTCCCAGGCCGCCTGGGCAAAGCCGTGGAGGGCGTCGATGAGGTCGATGGTCATGAAGCCCTCGCCGCCGTTGCCGTCCGCCTTCTGGCGGGGTCCGTGCAGCGGCAGCACGGCTACGAGCAGGTTCAGGCCGAGCTCGCGCGAGAGCCTGCGGGCGCGGAAGGCACGCAGGTCCATGAACGGCGTCCCCATGCCCCATCCGTGCACGCACACCAACCACGGCTGGCCCGGCTGGCGGGCGCGCACCACCCACGCGTGGGCGGTGCGGTTGTCGGCGTAGCCGAGCCAGCGGTCGCGCCCGGGCTCGCCCATGTGCGGCTCGTACGTGCTGGGGAACGTGACGTGCTCGTAGCCGACGTTCAGGGCCCGCTCCCTCGTGACTGTCACGCGGTCGGGCGCCGGCGGGTTCCCGTGGTACGACGCCGGGTCATCGAGCCAGCCGCGGGCTTGCCACATGTCATGAGCGGCCGCCATGTCGGCGCCTGCCCGCTCGTAGTCCTCCTCAGACGGGAAGAGCCGTGGGTTCTTCATGGCGGCCATGAGGACCTCGTCGAGCAGCACCTGGGCGGCGAGGCCGACGGTGGGACGGTTGCCCTCGGCGCCCGGGATCCGGCTGGTGGCCCACGAACGGGCGAGGAAGGCGGCCGTGCGGGGTGCCGCCTGGGCGACGCCCACGGTTCGAGGATCGGTCAGGATCGACCGGGCTGACTGCATGGGACTCGCGATGCAGTCGAACCTAACCCGCGGCCACTCCCAGATCGCGAATCCGCGGCTCGCTGAGCTGCGCCCAGCGGTGCCCGGCGATGCGGGCCAGAGCCAGCAGCTGGCGGCGTTCCCGGGCCCGGAAGGCCTTGCCCTCGCGGCCGAGGACCACGGCGATGCCGGCCTCGGCGAGCACGGCGAAGGCCATGTCGTCGGG
>CADDZP010000354.1 GCA_902812475.1 Actinomycetota bacterium
CACCACCGGCGCGCGCCCTTTCCGCCGGCGAGCGCTGGTCGATCGACGACCCGCTCCAGCTGGCCGGCGCTGCGCCCGCTCGCCTCCGCGGCTCGGGCCGCCTCGTGTCGTTCGGCGTCGTGAGCGGGCGCAAGGTGGCGTCCATCCGGTCCGCGACCAGCCTTCCGGTGTCCACCCAGAGCGAGCTGCAGGGCGGCCACCTCGCCCTCCAAGGCGTCGAGCGGACAGTGAGCGACGCCACCCGGGAGCTCGTCGACGGCGCCGTCGAGAAGGCGTCATCCTCGACGAGTGGCAACTACCAGGTCGTCCTCACGCCGGCCGGCCAAGGGACACAGGTCGCGGGCACCCTGACCATCGAGGTGCAGTCGAAGACGACACGCCTGCGGTAGGAGCCTGCTGAGCAAATGGAGCGCGCAGATCGCCGAGCCATTCGGCGTCGCTCGCAAGGCCGCAGGACGAAGCCCTACTCGTAGCCGCAAGGCGAGGACGAGAACGCAGCGAGCCGCGTCGAGGGCCGGCGAGATGTGTGCTCGGCTTTGCTCAGCAGTCTCCTATATGGAGCCTGCTAGTGCTTCACCGTCGGCGTCGTCGTGGTCGCCGTGTGGATCGTCGTCGGCGTGGAGTGTGCCGTGGTCGGCGTAACCGGCCGCGCCGTGGTGACCGGGGTGCTGCGTCGCGCAGTCGTCGGCGGTGATGTGCGCGCTGGGGTCGTCACACCGGTGCTCAGCTTCGGGAAGTCGGGTCCGATGACGACGATGATGTCGGCGCCCCGCGTGTCACTCACCGGCGGCGGCGTGGGCATGGGCTGGAGAGCAGCGTCGGGAAGCTGCAGCAGCGTCGCCAGGACGCGAGCCTCGCGGTCGAACCCCGGGTTGTAGTCGACCTTCGACGTCGACGCCGGCTGCGTGGTGTTCGTGGCCGCCAGCACGTTGTAGCCGGCCTGCTTCAACCGGTCGCCGGCCGCGGTGGCGGCCCCCGGCGTGCCCGTGCCGTTGGTCGGCAGGACCTTGATGTCGGCGGGCTGGCGCAGCGGAACGGTGACGGTCGTCGCAGTCGGCGGCGCCACCGTGATCTCGGTGACGCCGGGGCTCGTCGTGTGGGCGGCGCCGGTGAAGACGTCGGTGCTGGTACCGCTGCTGCGCAGGAGGAGGATGCCGAGGGCGACAGCGACGACGAGGAGGCCGGCCCCCCGTGCCGCGGCGCCGCCTGCCGAGCGACCGAAGGAGCCGTCGGTGGCCGCGTGACGGGCCGCCATCTCAGCGGGGCTGGTCGGCTGAACGTCCCTCGAATCGAGCGCGCCGGCGCCGGTCGCGCAGTCTGCGCAGCCGGCGTACGACCAGAGGGTCGTACTCGATGGCCTCGGGCGACTCGAGGAGGGAGTTCAGGACCTGGTAGTAGCGCGTGGCCGAGAGCTGGAAACGCTCGCGTATGGCGAGCTCTTTGGGTCCCGGCTCCGCCCACCAGGTCCGTTCGAAGTCGAGGATCGCCCGCTCTCGGTCGGAGAGTGCCATCCCAGGCAGCCTGCCCTTCCCGGCGAGGAGGGTCAAGCATCCCCCATACGCTGGCGTCGAACGCCCGAGTAGCTCAACCGGCAAGAGCACCCGCCTTGTAAGCGGGAGGTCGCGAGTTCGAGTCTCGCCTCGGGCTCCAGGGACTTGTCCACAGTTATCCCCAGGCGGTTTCCCCAGCCTGTGGGAAACGGTTCTTGGCGCAGAAATGTGCGGCATCCGCACATTTCTGCGCCAAGAACAACCGGCGTCAGACGAGAAGAGCTTCGGCCTCGACCTCGGCGGCGTCGCGCTCGGCCAGGTGGACCTCGAGCTTGCGCTTGATGCGCTGGAGGGCGTTGTCGATCGACTTGACGTGGCGCCCCAGCTCCTCGCCGATCTCCTGGTAGGAGCGGCCCTCGACGTACAGGCGGAGCACGTCGACCTCGAGGCCCGACAGGAGCTGTGCCATCGAGTCGCGCATGGCGCCCATGCGCTCGCTGGAGACGACCTCGTCGGCGGGGTCGGCCACATTGTGGTCGTCGAGGAGGCGCTCGACGTTGCGCTCACCGGGGTCGTCGGTGCCCCGGACACCCGAGATCGAGACGTACTGGTTGAGGGGCTGGTGCTTCTGGCGGGTCGCCGTCTTGATGGCGGTGATGATCTGCCGGGTGATGCACAGCTCGGCGAAGGCCCGGAACGACGCCTGGCGGTCGTCGCGGAAGTCGCGCACGGCCTTGTACAGGCCGATCATGCCCTCCTGCTCGATGTCGTCGAAGTCGGCGCCGACGAGGAAGTATCCGCGGGCCTTGGAGCGCACGAAGCGGCGGTAGCGCTCGAGGAGCGCGTGCAGGCCCTCGGCGTCACCTTGGCGGTAGCGGGCGACCAGGGCGTCGTCGCTGACTTCGGCGAGGGAGTCCGGGCAGAGCGACATTGCTACTCCTGTGGCTGCGTCGGGGGGGTGCGGATGCGTCGGTCGTGGTGTGTTTCCCTGGGCGGGCCAAGGACTAGTCCGTTGTAACCAGGTTGACCACGGAGTGTCAATGGTCACTGTGCGCCATTACACTGGCCACTCCCTGGCCATCTTGGCCAAAGAACAGCCGAGTAAATACGCGGAAACGTCTCGAACTAGGCCTTCAGTGTGACGAAATGGTCAGCGACGACGACTGACCTCGAACACCGCAAGTGCCCCCGCTGCCGCCACGTTGAGTGACGGAATCGATCCTTTCAGCGGTATCCGAGCGACGACGTCGCATCGTTCCCGTACGAGGCGGGATAGACCGCCGCCTTCGGCGCCCAGGACGACCAGGAGGGGCTCGGTCGCCACGGCCAGATCGAAGAGGCTCTGGTCGCCGGCTTCGTCGAGGCCGACCACCCAGATGCCCAGATCGCGGGCACGGGACACGGCCGCCGCCATCCCGGGGACGACCGAGAGCCGGACGTGTTCCACAGCGCCGGCCGCCGCCTTTGTCACGGCCGGGGTCACATGGGCGCTGCGGTGGCGGGGCAGGACCGCACCAGTGATGCCCGCCCCCTCGCCGCTGCGGAGCAGAGCACCCAGGTTCTGGGGGTCGGTGACACCGTCGAGACCCAGCAGGAACGGCGTGGGGCTGGGCCGGCGGCACAGGTCGTCGAACTCCCACTCGGGCAGGGGCTGGGCGTGGGCGAGAACGCCTTGGGGCCCGTCAGTGCGGGCCTCGGCGTCGAGTGCTCGCCGCCCCACGTAACGCACGGGGACGCGCGCCCGTTTGGCGAGCTCGTTGATCTCCCGCAGGACGGGGGCAGGATCGAGGCCCTCGGCCACCCACACGTCACGCACCGGTCTCGTCCCCGCCGCCAGCAGCTCACGGACAGCCTGGCGTCCCTCGACCTGCTCACCGCCGATCGAACGCCGCGGTGCGGGGCGGGCCGGGGGCCGTCCGGGCCGCCCACTGCTCCGCTTTACCCCTCGACGAGCGCGACCGCCCAGCAGGCCACCCCCTCGCCTCGCCCGATGGCGCCCAGGCCCTCGGTGGTCGTCGCCTTCACGGTCACGGCCGCGCCGACAACGGCGCCCAGGCGCTCTTGCATGGCCGTTCGGTGCGGCTTGAGGCGCGGTGCCTCCAAGGCGACGCTGCAGTCGACGTTCGCCGGTCGCCAGCCCGCCGCCGTGACCAGCTCGACGACGCGTGCCAGGAGGTCGGCGCTGTCCGCGCCCGCCCAGGCCGGGTCCGAGTCGGGGAAGTGGTCGCCGAGGTCGCCGAGGCCGGCGGCGCCGAGGAGGGCCTCGGCCACGGCGTGCGCGACGA
>CADDZP010000355.1 GCA_902812475.1 Actinomycetota bacterium
GGGAGGTCGAGCCGAGTTCCCGCCGGCGCTGGACGTCGTCGCCCCGGTCATCGGCGCCGTCGGGCTCGTGTTCGCCGGACTGCACGCCAGTGGAGGGCACGACATGCTCTCGGTGCTCCGCACACTGGTGGGCGCCGCCTTCTTGGGCGTGGTGAGCGATGCCATGCTCCTCGGCCACTGGTACCTGGTGCAGCCGGGCCTCGGGCGGGCGCCGCTGCTCGAGCTGGTGAAGTTGACGGCCTGGGTGTGGCCCGTCGAAGTGGCGCTGCTCCTCATCCCGCCGGGCATGATCGACGCCCTCACGGGGAAGGTCGACGACGGCTGGGACGGGACGCTGTCGTGGTTCTGGTTGGCCTGCGCGGTGACGACGATCGTGCTCGCCTTGGTCACCCGCGCCGCCCTCAAGGAACGGGCCTACTCGGCGGTGATGGCGGCGACCGGCCTGCTGTACCTGGCCATTCTCACCGCCTTCGGCACCGACCTCGTGGCCAGGGCCATCCTCGCCGGCTGACGGCGGCAGCGCGGCGGCCAGCGCGTCTACCGGGCGATGAAGTACTTGGCCCTGGGGTGGTGACAGATGATGGCCGAGGTCGTCTGCTCGGGCTGGTACTGCCACTCGGTGTCCTCGCCGACGCGGACGCCGATGCGGTCGGCCTCGAGCAGCTCGGCCACCTTGGCGTTGTCCTCGAGGTCGGGGCAGGCCGGGTAGCCCCACGAGTAGCGGCCGCCGCGGTACTGCTGGCGGAACAACCCGCTGAGCGAGGGACCGTCCTCGTTGGCGAAGCCCCACTCCTCGCGGATGCGGCGGTGCCAGAGCTCGGCCAGGGCCTCGGCCATCTCCACGCCGAGACCGTGCAGCTTCAGGTAGTCCTGGTAGCGGTTCTCGGCGAACAGCTGGGCCGTCGCGTCCGAGACGGCGGCGCCCATGGTGACGATGTGGAACGCCGCGTAGTCGGTCTCGCCGCTCGCGACCGGCCGGAAGAAGTCGGCGATGCAGAGGTAGGGCTCCTGGCGCTGGCGGGGGAACGGGAAGCGCATCCACTCCGCCGTGCGCGTCTCGTCCTTCCAGACGACGACGTCGTTGCCCTCGGCGTTGGCGGCGAAGTACCCGTAGACCACCTGGGGGACGAGCACGCCGCTGGCCTTGGCCTTGTCGAGCTCCTCGCGCAGCACGGAGCGGATGCGCGTCTTGAACTGCTCGTCGTTCTCGCCGCCTTGGGGGCGGTACTGCCACTGGTTGCGGAACAACGCCGTCTCGTTGAGGAACCCGGCGATGTCGTCGACGGCGATCCCCTTCACCACCCGAGATCCGAGGAACGGCGGCGTGAAGATCGGGTTGTCGGCCTCGACCTCGGGCGAGCGGGCCGGGATGGCGCTCTCGTCGATCTCCTCCTCGCGACGGGACGAGCGAGCGGTCATCGTGATCTCGCGTCCGAACTCGGGGTCGTCGACGCCCGACTTCTTGATCTCCATGAGCCGGTCCATCGTGCGCAGGCCCTCGAAGGCGTCCTTGCCGTAGAACACCCGGCCGTCGTAGACCTCGCGCAGGTCGTGCTCGACGTACCGCCGCGTCAGCGCCGCACCGCCCAGCAGGACGGGGATCGTGGAGAGCTTCCGCTCGTTCAGCTCCTGGAGGTTCTCGCGCATGATCAGCGTGCTCTTGACCAACAGCCCGCTCATGCCGATGGCGTCGGCCGCCACCTCCTCTGCCTTGGCGATGAGGTCGCTCACGGGAACCTTGATGCCGAGGTTGTGCACCTCGTAACCGTTGTTGGTGAGGATGATGTCGACCAGGTTCTTGCCGATGTCGTGGACGTCGCCCTTCACGGTTCCGAGAACGACGCGGCCCTTGCCGCCCTGGTCCGCCTTCTCCATGTGGGGCTCGAGATAGGCGACGGCCGTCTTCATGCACTCCGCCGACTGCAGGACGAACGGCAGCTGCATCTCGCCCGAGGCGAACAGCTCGCCGACGACCTTCATGCCGGCGAGCAGCACGTCGTTGACGATCTCCAGGGCCGTGTGTGTCGAGAGCGCCTCGTCGAGATCGGCCTCGAGCCCGTCGCGGTCGCCGTCGATGATGCGGTGCTCGAGCCGCTCCTCGACGGGCCAGCCGCTGCGGTCCTCCCTCTCGATGGTGCTGGCGTCGACGTCCTCGAAGATGGCCAGCAGCTCCTGCAACGGGTCGTACCCCTCGCCGCGGCGGTCGTAGAGCAGATCGAGGGCGACCTGGCGCTGATGCTCGTCGATGCGGTTGAGCGGCATGATGCGCGCCGCGTGGACGATGGCGGCGTCGAGCCCGGCCGACACGCACTCGTGCAGGAACACCGAGTTGAGCACGTGGCGGGCCGCCGGCTTCAGGCCGAACGAGACGTTCGACACCCCGAGCACCGTGTAGACGCCGGGAAGCTCGGACTTGATGCGCCGGATCGCATCGATGGTGGCCATACCGTCGCCCCGGAGGGCTTCGTCGCCGGTCGACAGCGGGAAGGTGAGGGCGTCGAAGATCAGGTCCGACGGAGACAAGCCGTAGCGATTCACGGCCAGATCGTGGATACGGCGGGCCACGCGCATCTTCCACTCGACGTCTCGGGCCTGGCCCTCCTCGTCGATGAGCAGGCAGATGACGGCGGCACCGTACTCACGCGCCAGCCTCATCACCCGGTCGAAGCGGGTGCCGGGCCCCTCGCCGTCCTCGAGGTTGGCCGAGTTCAGGATCGGACGGCCGCCGATCCACTGAAGGCCCGCCTCCATCACCGGCGACTCCGTCGAGTCGAGCACGAGCGGGGCGCTCACCTGGGTGGCGAAGCGCGAGGCGATCTCGTTCATGTCGAGGGCGCCGTCCCGGCCGACGTAGTCGACGCAGACGTCGAGGACGTGAGCCCCCTCCTTGACCTGGTCGCGTGCCATGGCGAGGCACGTGTCCCAGTCGCTCTCGAGCATGGCCTCTCGGAACTTCTTCGAGCCGTTGGCGTTGGTGCGTTCGCCGATGACGAGGAACGAGGTCTCCTGGTGGAACGGCACCGCCGTGTAGATCGACGCCGCCCCGGGCTCGTCGGCGATCGACCGCGACGCCGGAGTCAACGAGCGCACGCGCTCGACGACCGCCTGCAGGTGCGATGGCGTCGTCCCGCAGCAGCCGCCGACGATCGACACGCCGAATTCGGTGACGAACCGGGCATGGTGCTCGGCCAGCTGTTCCGGTGTGAGGTCGTAGTGCGTCCTGCCTTCGACGACCGACGGGAGGCCGGCGTTGGGGAGGCAGGAGATGGGGACCGGCGAGTGCTGCGACAGGTGGCGCAGATGCTCGCTCATCTCCACCGGACCGGTGGCGCAGTTGAGCCCGAACACGTCGGGCTTCAGGGCGGCCAGGGCGACGAGGGCGGCGCCGATCTCGGTGCCGACCAGCATGCGCCCGGTCGTCTCCATCGTGACCTGGACCTGCAGCGGCACCTCGCGGCCGACCGCCGTCATGGCCCGGCGGCAGGCGATCATGGCCGCCTTGGCCTGCAGGAGGTCGTAGCAGGTCTCGATCAGCAGCAGGTCGACGCCGCCCTCGAGCAGGCCCCGGGCTTGCACCTCGTAGGCGTCGCGCAGGTCGGCGAAGGGGATCTGGCCGAGCGAGGGCAGCTTCGTGCCCGGCCCCATCGAGCCGGCGACCCACCCGTCGTAGCCCGACGCCACCTCCTTGGCGATGCGGGCGGCCTTGACGTTGAGCTCGTGGGCTCGCTCGGCGATGCCGTACTCGGCCAGCACCACCGAGAAAGCGCCGAA
>CADDZP010000356.1 GCA_902812475.1 Actinomycetota bacterium
GCGCCGTTCCCTGTGTTGGCCGCATCGGGACCGTTGCACGATGCAGCCAAGGAGTACGCCGAGGCGCGGTTGACACTGGCCCTGGCTGCCGACCGTCCGCTCCCATCACCTGAGGAGCTCGGCATCTCCGACCAGGCGTGGCTCAACGGCCTGGCCGAAGCCGCCAGCGAACTGCGCCGTCACCTGCTCGACCGGCTGCGGGCCGGAGAGATGGACCGCGCAGAGCAACTGCTCGTCGCCATGGACGACGTCTATGCCCTGTTGGTGACGATCGACTACCCCGACGCGCTCACCGGCGGGTTGCGCCGCACGACCGATGCGCTGCGCCCTGTGCTCGAGCGCACTCGGGGCGACCTCACAACGACGTTCCTGCAGCAGCGGCTCCAGCAGGCGCTGGAAGACCGCCTCCCCGACTGAGCTGACGACTCAGGCCGCTGACGGTCAGGCCGCGGGCCAGGCTGCCCGCTGCCGGCTGAGCAACCCTGCCAACGAAGGTCTCTTAGTCCATCGGGCAGGTGACGTTCGGCAACGAGGTCAGGGCTTGGACTGAAGCGGAGTCCGAGCCTTGGGTCAGTTGGACCTCGGTCGCCGAACAGGTCTGGGCCGGACCGGAGACGAGGATGACGCCCGCGGGGTTGGTCTCCTCGACGATCCAGTCGTGCCGGAGGGCATGTTGGTGACGTCGATGTACTGGTCGGGCGTGTCCCACGTGTACACGTCACCCCAGCCGGGGGTTATGCCTTCTTCGACGTACGTGCCGCTGCCGGGCGTCGTCGAGGGGGCAGCGACTTGACGAGGCACATTGCAGCCGGGCTGGCCCACGTTTGCTCGGGCACCGTTCGGCCCGGCGGTGCCGAAGCTGAAGTAGTCGTCGTCGGCGAGGCAGAACGACTTCTTCGACGACTTCGAAGCGAGGCCACCGATCGAACCATCCGGGTTGGCCGAGTGGAGGCGTAGCCGACCAGCGCCGCGTAGTGGAAGTGGCCGTGCTCGGCGTGGAACTCGCACTGCCCGGCCGGGCGGCTCACCGTCTGGCCGGTCGAGGTGGTGAGAATCTGGAACGGGGAGCACCGACCCGGGAGGTAGGCGACGTCGGGTTGACCGCTCGCGCCCGTACCGGCCAGCGGGATGCGGACCGTGAGCGAACCTGCGCCGGTGTTCTCGACGTCGCTGGTGAACCGCAGGCAGCGGGTCACTGGATGCTGCACCCCGCCGGCGGAGGGGTTGTCGAGGCCGAGGCTCTCGTCCGCATGACAAGAGTTCGACGTCGGCACGCTGGCCGGGAACCGGAAGCCCAGTGGCGTCGACGGCACGGGCCGCAGACCGCTGGCCGTGACGTCGTAGGGCGGCAGCGACCGCAACGTGGGCAACTCGAAGCAGTCGGTGACCCCCGAGACCGTGAGGCCGCACGTCGCCAGAGCCGGCTGCCAGGTCGTCGGCGTGATCAGTCTGATCTCGCCGTTCCAGCCAGCCCCACTGTCCTCCGCGTAGGTCACCGTCACGACCGCCGTGTACACGCCGGCCCCCGTCGGTGTGACCATGGCCGACTGGCCGTTGGCGCCGATCCCGTTCTGTGACGCGACGAGCTTCCCGGAGGGTCCGTAGACGTAGAGGTCGAACCCGTCGTTGGCGTCGAACGTCCCCCCCGGCCCGGCGACGGTGTTCTTGATGGCGGCCAGGAAGGGTGTGGCCCGGCCGACGACGTCATGCGGAACGGTGAACTGGTACTCCTCGCACTCCGCGGCGCACACCGCCGGCGAGGGGTCGTTGACGAGAGGGAGGGGGTCGGGTTGGTCAGCGAGCCGCTGAAGTCGAGGATCGGGTGGGAGTAATTCAACGATCCCAGGGCGGTCGGCGGTGACGTAGGAACCGGCGTGACGGGCGGAGCGGGCAGCCCCACTCGGCCGGCAATCCCGGCCCGTACAGGTACGACGAGCTCGACGACCGCATCCTCGCCCTGCTTGAGTGCACCCACAAGGAGAGCGCTCAGCCCGAGCGCACCGGCCAAGACGCACCGACGGCTCATGTCCGCTGTTCTTCGAGACCTGGTCCGTCCGGTCCTTCAGCAGTCTCCGGGTGGTGCATCGCGTCGGCAGCCCACTCGTCTCTGCGCGCCCGTCGTCGCACAGCAGCGGCGAGCGCGCAGAGACTCGGGACCGACCGAGCTACACCCCAGGACGCAGGTGAGCTGGAGCGCTACGTTCACCTCGTATTGCGCTCGATCTCGGCCACGCAGGTCGATGCGTCAGGGACACAGGGGGCTATGGACTCGGTTCCAGCGCTGGAGCGTCGCGACGTTCGTTTCGAGCAGACCGTCGACGTGGTCGTGGTGGGACTAGGTGTCGCCGGGGCGTCTGCGACGATTGCGGCGCGGCAGACAGGTGGCGATGTACTGGCCGTCGAACGGAGCAGCGGGCCCGGTGGTACGTCCGCCAACTCCGGCGGGCTCATCTACCTCGGTGGCGGCACCGCCCTCCAGGAGGCGTGCGGGTTCGGCGACTCGCCCGAGAACATGGCGGCGTTCCTCCAAGCGGCGCTCGGGCCCGGCGTGGGCGACGGCCGTCTTCAGGCCTACTGCGACGGTTCGCCCGAGCACTTCGATTGGTTGGTCTCCATCGGTGTGCCGTTCCGGGCGCAGTTTTGCGACGAACCCAACCGCGAGTCGACCGATGACGCCGGGCTGGTCTTCAGCGGTGGTGAAGACACCTTTCCCTTTGACGAGATCGCCCGCCCCGCGCCGCGCGCACACAAGCCACAGTGCCTCGACAGCGCGGGTGGCTTCCTCATGGAACGTCTCGGGGTGGCGGTGTCCGAAAGCGGCGCCCGCACAGCGTCAGACGTCCGTGCCGATGCGCTGGTCGTCGACGGTGGGGAGGTCGTCGGCGTACAAGTGACGGGCGACGATGGCACGCGTGCGATACGAGCTCGCGGAGGGGTCATCCTGGCGACCGGCGGGTTCATCCACAACGAGGCGATGGTTGCTGAACACTGTCCCCGCGCCCACCTGCCCGACCCTGTCTGGCGGATCGGCACGCCGAACGACGACGGCCGTGGAATCCGCATGGGACTGGGCGCGGGCGCGGTGGCCACGAGGCTCGACGCCTTCGAGTGCGCGCTGCCGCTCGGGCCGCCCCACCGGCTCGCGCGCGGGATCCTCGTCAACCGCCACGGTGAACGGTTCATCAACGAGGATGCCTACACCGGACGCATCGGGCTGGACGCGCTGCTCGACCAGGACGGGTTCGTGTACATGATCACCGATGATGTGATCCACGAGCGGAACATGGTCGGCCTGCACGTCGGATACGCGGCAGCGACGCCCGCGGAACTTGCTGTCGACATCGGCGTTCCGCCCGATGCGCTTGCTCGAACCGTGGCCGAGTACAACGAGGCCGCAGGTCGCGGCGAGGACCCCGTGTTTCACAAGCGAGCGCCTTTCCTGCAGCCGATCGGCGTTCCGCCGGCGAGTGGGATCGGCGCGGTTGACCTTCGCGTTGACCACGGTGCGATCTACGCGACCTTCACGCTCGGTGGACTCGCTACCGACTGCGACGGCGCCGCACTCGACGCGATTGGGAGTGTGGTGCCGGGCCTGTACGCGGTCGGTAGGACCGCAGCGAGCCTCGCCGCTCATTACTACGTCAGTGGCATCAGTCTCGGCGACGGCTCGTTCTTCGGTCGACGTGCGGGAAGCCACGCCGCGAAGCAAGCTCAAAGATCGAAGACGTAGCGGCTGGTCGGGACGGCGTCGACGTCCCGTTCGGCGCC
>CADDZP010000357.1 GCA_902812475.1 Actinomycetota bacterium
CCCGCAGCAGTCGATGGGCCCGGCTCCGGTCGCCGTTCGCGTTGGACGGCGCGTAGGTCGCTTCGACCTTCACGCCGCTCTCAGGGAAGGCCTCGATACGACGTACGACCTCGGCGGCGCGGTGCGCCGACGCCACCAGAAGGGCCGGCTCGAGGCCGATCCTGCGCCGGCGCGACCCGGCGACCACGCTCCATGCCGCGCCGCGAAGCAGGGTCAACACCACGCCCGCGAGGACCAGGGGAACGATCAGCTTGGCCGGCGCGCCGTGACCGGCCAGCGAGAGGGCGGCGGCGACGCCGAGCAGCGGAACGGGAAGTGCCCGGGCGTACCACGAGACGCCCTGCGTCTCGAGTACGCCGCGGTCGGCGTACAGGCCCGACACTGCGCCGACGACCAGGAAGGCGGCCGTAGCGGCGAGTGCGGCCGCCCGGGACCCGCCGCTCGCCTGTACGGCAGCGGCCACGACGCCGGCGTCCACGAGGAGAACGGCGGGCGACGGGGCGGCGCGATGGAAGGTGCCGACCGCCCGGAGCGACGCCGACAGCCGAATGTCCGCCGGCGCAGCCGTGAGAGGCGTCGCGATGGACAGCGTTTCCCGATTCTCGACGAGCATCGTCAAGCCCGCGGGTTAGGCGAGACGGGTGCGGTCGCGACGGACGAGGAACCATCCGAGCGCTATCAACACGCCCGCCAGCGTAAGCAGGCGGACGAGTCCGAGGCCCGTGAAGGCCAGGAACGAGTCACCGTTGTTGGCCGAGACGAGCGGCGCTCCGCCGTTCGTGAAGGTCGTGCCGAGGACGCTTGCGGACGATGCCACATTGAGGCGGGTGCACGGCGTCTCCATGCCCTGCGACTGCGCGCAAACCAGGTACGAGCCGGGGTGCATGTCGTTGGGGACCGTGAAGCTGGAATCTGCGCCTGATGTCCCCGCATCCGCTCGGACACCGAGGGCTCGACTGAGAGGACCGATCAACCCGGGAACTAACGGGATCTGTGTGTTCTGGGAAGTACAGCTCTTCGGCGGTTCATTGCCAACAGCGATTTGGTCGACGATGACGCCGTTGAGCGTGATGACGACCTCGGTGCCGGGGGCGTATCCGCAGACCGTGAGCCGGACTACTTGGCCCGGAACAGCAACCGTCAGGTCGAGCACGATGATCGGGTGGGGGCCAGCGGAGGTCGTGGAGGTCGGGCAGTTGTTGAACGGGTACGAGCACGTTGTCGTGGTCGTCGGTGCCGTCGTGGTCGTCGGTGCCGTCGTGGTGGTCGTCTTGTGCGGATTCCCACCGTTGCCGTTGCCGTTGCCGTTCCCGCCGTTGCCGTTGTTGCCGCCGTTGCCATTGCCGTTGCCGTTTCCGCCGGGCGCAGCGTTAATCCTGGCATGCGCACCCTGCGCACTGGCATACGACACGGCAAGGACCGGCATCAGCACCAGCGCAAGCACGGTCGCGATGACGACACCCCATGCTCGCCGGCGATGAATCGTCACGACTGGCCTCCCGTCTGCTGCCTTCACCGACCTGGCTTCTTCAGGTGGTGATGACAACCCCCCGATCGGGCCAGGATATTAGTCATGTGCACGGACCCGACACCACGGGCTGTGCTCTCTCTTCGCCTTCGAGGCCCTATTTCCTGCCCGGTGCCGCCACGGATAGTGCGCAAATGCCGCGAAGGGGACTTATCGTACCTCTACTCGGCCCGAGAGGGAACCCGAGTACCGGGCACGGTGGCCGTCGGCATCGATATCGACGTCCACAGCAGTCGGTCGCACTCGGGGCACCGGCACGAGATCGAGGTGGTACGGACCTGGTGCGCGGGGCGTCAGACGGAGATCGAGCGTGAAGTCCCTGGTGTCCCCCGCCTGCAGCACAGTGCGGAAAGAGACGACGCTTCGTCCGCTGTCGCCTTGCAGGACGAGCGAGCCAGGATCGTCAAGACCGGCCGATCCCACGATTGACGTCCCCAGCGGCACATACAGGTTGACGAGCCCGTCGTACTCGCCGGGCTGGACGCCTGGGACCGCCGGTCCGAAGACGTACGGTGGCCGGCCGTTTCGCGGCGCGGTGTTCGCGATCGTGATGCGTGCCGTGATGTGGCCGAGGTTGCCAGAGGGCCGGCTGCCCGTCACGCGGAGCGCGGTGTCCACGTAATAGTCCAGCTTGTTTCCTGTCAGGTTTTGGACGGTTAGATCGGCGAAGTCAGGAGAGTCGGGCAGCGCGCCATCGGCCTTGAGTTGGGCCGCAGGTCGTTCCCCACCAGGCCGCGAAGACCAGAAGATGACGTTCCGCCGGTTCACCGCGTCAGTGAGGGACCGTGCGAGGCCCTTCAGGCTGGGATAATCGCCCGTCACCAACCGGCGGAACGCCGCTTCGGCGACCTGGCCAAGGTATTCCTGGCGCACGGGGCGGTCCGGGAAGAGCGTGTATGCCTGATTCAGCGTGAGCGCGACCGCATTATCAGCGTTCACCTCGCCCAGATCCGGGACCGTCACCGGCCCGATGCCCCGCAGTAGGGCGCTCAGACCCATGGAATCGATCTGGATGACGCCGTCGACGGTGTTCCCGGTCGCCGCCTTGTACATCGCAGCCATAACTGGTCCAACTTGCGGATAGTCGGCGCTCAGATTCGCGTTACGCCAGAACAGCGTCGGACTGAACTCTGAGAAGCGCTTGACGTAATCGGGCACGGGGTTCACGGGCGCCGGCTGCGTCAAGGCGATGTCGTTGATGGGCCCGAATCGGTCGAGCGTGAACTTCCCGTCGGCGGAGCTCAGCACGCCGAAGGAGAGCACCATGCCGCCCGTCGCGCGCATCTCTGCGGCGTTCGCAACAGCGATCAGGTAGTGCCGAGGCCCGTTGGCCCCGCCCATGTCGGACAGCAGGTCCAAGGCGCCGGCCGTCGACGAGAACTCGTGGCGGCGGCGCGCCGCTTCGGCGTAGACCTGGTGCTGAAGCTTCCCAATGGGGCCAATCAGGAGTCCGTTCCCGGGCGCTTCACTCGGGCCGGGCAGTGACGACGAGAAGTCGCTGAGCGCATCGCGTAAGTGCGAGACAACGGTGAGAGGCACGGCACCGCTCGTCAGGGGCACGTTCACGCGCCCGCTCGGATCCTCGAGCGGCTTCACCGTGTCCAGGATCCGCTGGCCACCGTCGGCCATCACCAAGACCAATGCCACCGACCGGCGCAGCGAGTTGAGGTTTTGGCGGACGACGGGGACGGCGCCCACAAGGGTCACGGCAGGATCGTTGTGGAGGATCAGTGTCGCCGACGAGATGTCGCCCTCCGCTGAGGCGAGATGCTGCCGTGCCCGCCCCAGCACACCAGCTTTCACGTCGGATTCAGCAGCGATCAGCGACGCTCGTGCCCGGCTCAGCTTGTGCTCGGCCCGGAATAGCTGCGCCCCGGCGAACACGACGACCGCCAAGACCACGACAGCAACGGCGGCGAACCATAGGACCGTCCACCGGTGAGTCAGACCCGCGCGGCGCCGTGGGCGAGAAGCGGAGCCCGGAACCACGGCGCGTTCGACGCTCACTTCTTCGACGTCGCGGTCCGGCCGGTGCGCGACCGCCCTGAAGACTTCTTGGTGGCGGTCGCCTTCTTCGCTGGCGCCGTCCCGGTCGGGGCTGCCGTGGCCGATACTTTGCGCGCCGGTGCTCGTTTCTTGGTCGGGACGGAACGACGGAGTTCGCGCACCTCGTCCGCCAGTGCCCCGATCTGGAGACGCAGGACGCGCTCGCGGTCC
>CADDZP010000358.1 GCA_902812475.1 Actinomycetota bacterium
GGCCGATGTGCCCCCGAAACCGACCTCGAAGGCGCCGGAGCCCGTCATCGGCCCGACGCTCACGTCGGCGACGGTGATGATCGTCTGGAAGTAACAGGTGATCTTGGTGAGGGCGGCGGTCAGCACTTGGCGCGCCGGCTGAGCGGCCACCAGCAGCGGTGAGATCACCGCCTGCTCCTGCGGTGACGACTGGAGGCGGACGACCAGCGGGCTGACCTTGACGACGCCGTTCTCCTGGCTGACGGCGGGCGGGAGGAGCGTCACGCCGATCGGTGCGGTCAGTTGGTTGATGGCGCCGAGCGTGTCGGCCGGGGCGTCGGTCGGCAGCGGCCGGCCCCCGATCTCGGCGGCGCCGATGCTGAACGTCCCCTTCGTCACGGCGTCCTTGCCCGTCTGCTGCACGCTGCTCCAGCGCAGGTGCGAAAGCTTGATGACGCCACCGAGGAGGTCGACGTCGCCCAGGTCGACCGACGCCGTCGCCTTGCGCGTCGCGTCCCCCACCACGCCGGTCTCCGTCTGGGCGACGCCGCCGCGCATGTCGATGACGCCGGGGAGCGAGGCGACGCTGATCGTCGTCTTCGAACGGCCCCGTGGATCCCTGAAGGCGGCCGCCTCCTCGCGCCCGACCTGCAGGCTCAGGGGGTTGTTGTCAGGCGTTCCCGCGTAGGTGCGGATCTTGCCCTTGTCGGCACCCGGGTCGCGGGAGTCAGCGCGCGTCGGCTGGGGAATCTGTTCGGGCTCGAGGAACGACGGGCTGCCATCGCAGTGCTGGGCCGTGAGCAGAGTGCCGAGCAGCCCCATGTCCACGGTCTGGGACGCGGCCTGGGCCGCTGTGCCGAGATAGCCGGACAGCGACTCGCCGAAGAGAATCGTCAGCGCCAGGCCGCCCGCCTTCGGCCCCTCTTGGATGGCGCTCGCCGCCGCCGACCCGCTGCCGGCCACGAAGCTGTCGTCGGCGCCTGCGGTCGTCGCCGGCGCGACGACCGCCACAGCGAGCGCCAACGCCGCCAGAGCCACCCACCTACGCCTGGTATGACCTGTGACCGGGGTCACGCGTTCATTGTTCGACGCCGCTGCGCCGTTCTCCTAAGCGCCGAAGAAGCCGGGCGAGGGATTCCGGCCTTGGACGATGTCGTCCATGCGGTGCTCGATCATCGGCGTCATCTCCGGGTGGGTGAGGATGTAGAAGCGCTCGTCGCGGATGGCGTCGACCACCCTGCTCGCCACCTCCGCCGGCGCCATGCCCGACTTCAGCAGGCCGTCGAGGAGCTGGCGCCCCATCTCGGCCATGGAGTCGCCGACGTCGCTGGTTCGCTGAAGCTCCGGAGGACGATTGCGGTCGGCCTCGTTGATGCGCGTGTTGACCCAGCCCGGGCACAGCACCGAAACCTTGACGGACGAGCCGTGCAAGGCGAGCTCGGCGGCCAGCGTCTCCGACAGCGTCACCACGCCGTGCTTGCTGACGTTGTAGGGGCCCATCATCGGCGCCGACGTGAGGCCCGCGATGGAAGCGGTGTTGACGACGTGGCCCTCGTCCTGTTCGACCATGCGGGGGACGAAGGCCCGCACGCCGTGGATGACACCCCACAGGTTGACGCCCAGCACCCACTGCCAGTCCTCCTCGGCGAGCGTCCACATCGGGCCGCCCGTCGCCACGCCGGCGTTGTTGTGCACGACGTGGGCGGTGCCGAACCTGGCGAACGTCTTCTCGGCCAGGGCGTCCACCTGTTCGGCCTTCGTGACGTCGGTCGGGACGGCCATCACCGTGGCGCCGGAGTCGGCGAGCGTCTTCTCGGCGTCGGCCAGCGGCCCTTCTTCAATGTCGGCCAGCACCACGTTCATGCCCTCTTCGGCGAGGCGGGTGGCGACGGCGTTGCCGATGCCTGACGCCGCGCCCGTGACGACGGCGACCTTCCCCGTCAGGCTTTGCATGGCTGTCCCTCAGATCTGGGCGGTGGCGGAGATGGCGTAGCCCTCAGCAGCTTGGCGCGGCGGGTCACGGCGCGCCAGAGCGGCCTCCATGGCCGGCGCCAGGCGCTCGAGCTTCTCCTTCTCCCGCTGCTGCTCGCGGTCGTGAAACTCGGGCATCACCTCGGCCGCGAACAACTCGATCGACTCCATGATGTGCTCGTGCTTGTTGGGCCCGGCCTGAAGCACGAAGACGATCTGGTCGACGCCGGCCGCCTCGTAGCGGCGAAGGAGATCGCGTACCTGCTCGGGGGTGCCGATGGCGCCGCGCAGCGATCCCGTTCCCTGTTGCACCATCTTGGCGGCCAGGTTCTCGCCCGTCTGGGCGGCGATGTCGCGGTCGAAGCCGAACAGCGAGCGCTTCTCCTGGAACTCCTCCCAGATGTTGGTGACGCCCGGACGGTGCTGGCCGAAGGCGTAGTGATGCAGCAGCGAGTAGCCGAAGAAGTGGCCACCGTCGATGCCCCGCTCGATGGCTTCTGCTTCGTCGGCGTGGACCATCATCGGCATGACGCACGCCAGGTTCGGGTTGACCGCCCACCCGCCGGCGACGCACCTGTCCGAGTCGATCGTGGCGTAGTAGCCGTCGACCCACTGCTTGGCCTCTTCGGGCTCGATGAACGAGAACGACAGCGCACCGATGCCCTTCTCGGCCGCCAGCTGGATCGTCTCCCGGCGGCTGCACGCCACCCACAACGGCGGGTGCGGCTTCTGCAACGGCTTGGGGATGATGTTGCGCACCGGCATCTTGAACCACTTGCCGTCGTAGCCGGCGAAGGGCTCCTCGACGAACATGCGCGTGATGGCGTCGAACGCCTCGAGCCACTGGTCGCGCTTCTCCTCGCGGGGGATGTTGAACCCGCCCAGCTCCGCCTCCGAGGACGACTCGCCCGTCCCCAAGTCGACGCGCCCGTCAGAGAGAAGGTCGAGCGTGTTGACGCGCTCGACGACGCGCGCCGGATGGTTGAAGTTGAACGGGATCTGCACGATCCCGTGGCCGAGGCGGATGCGGTTCGTGCGCTGCGACGCCGCGGCCAGGAACACCTCGGGTGCCGAGGAGTGGCTGTACTCCTCGAGGAAGTGGTGCTCGACCTCCCAGACGTAGTCGAACCCCAGTCTGTCGGCCAGCTCGATCTGCTCCAGCGCGTCCTTGAGGAGCTGGTGCTCGGAGTCGGGACCCCACGGACGAGGGAGCTGGTGCTCGTAGAACATGCCGAACTTCATCGGTTCTCCTTGTGGTGCAGCGCTGTTCAGGCGGCGAGGGCTTGGCGGAAACGGTCGGTCTCGAGGAGGTGGGCAGCGGCGTCGTAGGACGCCCGGGCGATCTCCTCGCCGGCGTCGGGCTTCATGAGGTTGGCACCGTGGATGGCGAGCTCGGCCGCCGTGGGGCGGATCAGCAGGACCTCGGCGCCCTTGCGGCGGGCGTAGGCCGTCTCGCGTGACAGAGCGCGCGTCGGGACAAGGCGCACGAGCTGGCGCACCGGGTCGGGCGCGTCGACCGGCTCGTAGGCCATCGGGGCGATGCCGATGATCAGCTCGCAGCCGAACTTGGCCGCCAGGTCGAGGTTGGTCGACGAGTGCACGCCCCCGTCGACGAGGGTGTACTTGCCGACCTTGACCGGTTGGTAGAAGCCGGGGATGGCGCACGAGGCCAGAACCGCCTGTGCGACCGTCGTCTTGGGAGCGCCTTCTCGTCCCAGGACGATGCGCCGGCCGCTGTTGATGTCGACGGTGCACAGCCACAGCGC
>CADDZP010000359.1 GCA_902812475.1 Actinomycetota bacterium
CGTCGTCGGCGTGCCCGACGAGCGCTTCGGCGAGGTCATCGTCGCCTGGGTCGAGCCCGTGACACCGGGCGCGACCGTCGACGAGGCCGACGTCATCGCCCACGTGAAGGGGCGCCTGGCCGGCTAAAAGGCACCCCGCCGGGTGCTCACCACCGAAACCATCGGCCGCAGCCCCGCCGGCAAGGTCGACTACGGCCGCCTGCGCCGGGAGGCGGTCGAACGAGCCGGCATCGCGTAGCGGACGGCCTGGTCGCCGGGGCGGCCGGCGCCCTACTCAGCGGCGCGCCCTCGACGCTCCTGACGCTCGTCGCCGGCGGCGACGTGCTGGAGTCGACGCGTGCCGTGGCAGGCGGGTCGGTGCTTGCGGGTGGCGTGGCCCACGTCGCGATCTCATTGGGCTGGGGCGTCGTCCTGTCCGTGGCGTTGCCTCGGCAACGGACCGTCCTCTGGGGCGCAGCGGCGGGCGCTGCCATCGCCGGTCTCGATCTCGGCCTGATCGGTCGGCGCCTACCCTCGATCCGCGACCTGGACCAGCTGCCCCAGGTCCTCGACCACCTCGCCTACGGCGCAGTCGTCGGAGTCGTGCTCAGCCGACGACGATCATCTGTGCCGGGACGTGGGCGGGATGGAGCTGGCAGTAGATCTTGAACTGACCGGTCTTGTTCGGCGTGAAGCTCACGGTCTGGAACTGACCGGCCTGGATCACCTTGTGGATGCCGAAGGCGTCAATGCTGAACCCGTGGGCCTTGTCGGTGCTGTTGCCGAGGCGAAGGTCGACCTTGTCGCCCTCGGTGACCGTGATGGTGCCGACGTTGAATGCCGACGCGCCGTTGACGGACGTGGCGCTGATCTGGAACTTCTCGGTCTTGTGGTTGCCGGCACATCCGGCGAGCACCAGCGCGCCGGCGACGGCCACAACCGCCACTGCGAGGACCCGTTTCACGCGGCGGCAAGCTAGCTGGGTAGTGCCCGCTGGATCAGGTCGGCGTAGATCGACGGGTCGTAGCTGTCGATGACGACGAAGCCCTGGCCCTCCTCACCTTCCCAGTGCTTCTCGATGCCCGGGTTGGCGACATCGGTGCCGTCGGCCAGGTACACGTGCGGGCTGCCCTTGGTGCCGATCCGCGCCGCGGTGTCCCGCTGTTCCATCACGATGGCGCGGGCCCGCCCCTCGTCCAACGCCTCGGCGAGGGTGTCGACGTCGATCGCCGAACATTCCTTGGCGACGTCGATGATGACCGGAAGCAGCGAGATGGTGCGGCTCTCGGCGAAGAAGGCATAGCGCAGGGCGCGGCCCAGCTCCTCGCTGGCCCGCAGGCTCTGTGTCTTGGCGGCCTGCACGGCCTCGAGAGCGGGGAGGGTCGTCACCGGGTACTCGAACTCGGGGCGCTGCCACATCTGCCACCCGGCCGACGGGTCGAGGGCGCCGACCGCGGGGACCTCGGCGTCGAGCGTGCGCTTCGGCGTCGGCCGTCCGTTGAACAGCTCGAGGGGGAAGCTGCGCAGGTCCAGGTCGACCTGCTCGTCGAGCCCCAGTTCGGCCCGGGCCTTGCGCAGACCGTGGACGCACAGGTGCGACCAGGGGCAGGCGATGTCGCCGTAGACGACGACCGTTCCGGGCGCCACGTCGAGCATGGCCGGTTCCTACCCGCCGGCGCGCCCGGCTAGCCCCGGCTAGCCCCGGCGCCGCTCCATCCACTCGGGCCGCTGGCGCCTCCTGGCCCGGCGCCGGGCAAAGAACCCCTTGGGCTCCTGCTCCACGGCCGCCGCCTCGTCGAGATGTCCCGTCGCCGCCGCCTGGGCCTCGTCCTTGGTCTCCAAGAGCGGGCTGCGGAAGCCGCACGAGCACTTGACGCCCCACCCCTTCCGGTTGGTGTCGGTCACCAGGTAGGGCGCTTCCATGCGGTGTTCGTCGGCGTCGGCCACGACTCCACTTTGACACCACCGCCGATAGCGTGCGCACATGCCCGCTCGGAAGTCGCCCGAGCGCCCGTTGACACTCGCCCCGCCCCTCGAGGTCGCCGGCCACCGTGTGCTCGTCGGCACGTGCTCGTGGACCGACCGCACGCTCGTCAACGAGAGCGACTGGTATCCCCGGCGGTCGATGTCCGCCGCCGAACGCCTCGCCTACTACGCCTCGCAGTTCCCCGTCGTCGAGGCGGACAGCAGCTACTACTACCCGCCCACCCCCGAGATGTCAGAGTCGTGGGTCGAGCGCACGCCCGACGGGTTCACCATGAACGTGAAGGCGTATTCGCTGCTGACCGGTCACCCGACCCTGCCCCAGTCGCTGTGGCCCGATCTGCAGGCCCAGGTGGCGAGCGAGCACCGCGACAAGCGCTCGCTCTACGCGAGCCACCTCCCGCCCGACGCCGTCGAGGAGGCATGGGACCGGTTCCGCCACGCCCTCAGGCCGCTGCACTCGGCCGGCAAGCTGGGCGCCGTGCTCCTCCAGTACCCCCGCTGGTTCACACCCAAGGAGGCCAACCGTGAGGAACTGGCCGCGGCGCGCCGGCGGCTGCCCGAGTACGACATCTGTGTCGAGTTCCGCAACGGCCGCTGGCTGGACGGTGACGAGGCCGACCGCACCTTCGAGTTCCTCGAGAGCCACGACCTCGCCTACGTCTGCGTCGACGAGCCCCAGGGCTTCGACTCCTCGCTGCCGCCCGTCGTCGCTGTCACATCCGACTTGGCCGTCGTCCGCTTCCACGGCCGCAACGCCGAGACCTGGACGGCCGACGTCCCCAGCGCCTCCTACCGGTTCCGGTACCGCTACCAGCCCGAGGAGCTCGAGGAGTGGGTGCCGCGCATCGAAGAGGTCGCCGCGTCGGCCAAGGAGACGCACGTCCTCATGAACAACTGCTACCGGGACTACGCCGTCGACAACGCCTCGGAGATCGCCAGGTTGTTGCGCGGCCAGCCGGCACGCGAGGAGCAGCCGCAACCCCTGGTCTCGCCTCCGCTTCGCTCCGGCTCGCTCGGGGCCGAGCAGCAGTCGCTCGACATGGGGTAACGGGTAGGTTCCGCCGGTGCCCGCCTTCCCGTCCTCGGACGGCTTCGACGTCGCGGCCTGGGACCTCGGCGGCGACGGCCCGCCGATCGTCATGGCCCACGCCACCGGCTTCCACGGCCTGGTGTGGCGCCCGATGGCGGACGCGCTGCGCGACTTCCACTGCTACTCGTTCGACGAGCGCGGCCACGGCGACTCCACCCGGCCGCCCGACCACGAGTACGACTGGACCGGCTTCGCCGACGACGCCCTTGCGACGGTCGACGGCTTCGAACTCGACCACCCCTTCGGCGTCGGGCACTCGGCGGGCGGCGCCGCCCTGCTCATGGCCGAGGCGTTCCGGCCCGGCACTTTCCGCGCCCTGTACGCGTGGGAGCCCGTCGTGATGCCGTTCGACACGCCGCCCGGCCCATCGGACAACCCGTTGTCGGCCGGCGCGCTGCGACGGCGCGAGGTTTTCTCGTCGAGGGACGTCGCCTACGAGAACTTCTCGTCCAAGCCGCCGTTCTCGGCGCTCGATCCCAAGGCCTTGCGCTGCTACGTCGACCACGGCTTCGCCGACACCGACGACGGCCAGGTCCGCCTCAAGTGCCGCCCGGCCGACGAGGCACAGATGTACCGGATGGGCTCGGCCCACCCCGCGTTCGCCCGCTTCGGCGACGTGCAGTGCCCGGTC
>CADDZP010000360.1 GCA_902812475.1 Actinomycetota bacterium
GTTGCCGCAGAAACGGGAGCGGCTGCCGGCGGTCAGGCGCCCACGGTTGAGGGGTTGTTGTCGGATGTCGACATCGAGGGCCCGTACGTTCGCCCATCGTCGCCGGTAGCGGCTCAGCGGGCTGCGGTGCAGGGCGGCACGTGCGTGACGTGCGGCGTCGCCGAGGACGTGATGCGGGCCGATCACATTGACCCGTTCTTCGAGCAGTACCTCCGGGGTGAGAGCACCTTCCCTGGCGCCAACGAGGTCTCGTCGGTGCAGCCGCAGTGCACCTACTGCTCAAACGCGCAGGGTCAGTTCTACGGGCAGGCGAGCCGGGCTCTAAATCGCTCGTTGGACAACATGTTCAGGTGGATGGCCAGCGGCGGGTATGGAGGCTTCTGACGATGCCCCAGCCGACGGGACCTGATGAACAGTTGCGGTCGCTGCTCATGCGCGGCCGCGACGCCCGGCTGGCCGGCGACCTCGACTCGGCGGCTGCGCTGCTCGGTGCTGCACGGGAACGGGCTCAGAAGATCGTCGATCCGCGTGGTGAGCTGGTGGCGGTGCTTCAGGTCGGCTCGATGTGGGTCGAGGCTGGAGAGGCAACCCGTGCGCTGGAAGTGCTGACCGACGCCGCGGTTCTCGCCCAGTCGCTCGACGAGCAGCTCGGCGAAGCGGATGCCTTCATCGGCATCGGTCGCGCCCAGTATCTCCTCGGTGAGCTGAGCGCAGCGCGGACGGCGCTTGAGACCGCGCTGGAGCTCTACCAGTCCTTGCGTCACGCCGCCGGCGAAGCACGAGCCGAGCTCTACCTGGGCCGCGTGAGCCGCGGTGACGAGGCCTTCGGCCACCTCGACCGCGCCGCAGGGTTGTTCGAGGCGGCCGGTGAGCGACGGGGCCAAGCCGAGGCGCTGCTCACGCTCGGCAAGAAGTCCCTCGAGGAGGGCTCGCTGATCTCCGCCGACGGAAGTCTGCGAGAGGCTGTCGCGCTGTTCGACGAGCTCGGCGATCAAGCGAGCGTTGCCGAGGCCGAGGAAGCGATCGAGCGCGTCAAGAACTGGCCGAGCTGACCGGCGCTACGAGGCGGGCGCGTAGCGGCGGGCCTCGTGGCGCAGCAGCACGCTCTCGATGACGGTCTTGACGACCTGCTTCTCGTCGTCGCTGAGGTGCTGGATGGCTTCGAGGTGCAAGAGCAGGTCGTCGTCCGGACCTCGCTCGTCAGCGTCGAAGACGAGCCGATCAGCGCTGACCGACAGCGCGACTGCGAGCCGTCGGAGAACGTCGAGTGTCGGTTGGGCACCGCCGCCTTCATAGCGGCGCAGCTGGGAGACGTGGATGCCGACGCGCTCGGCCAGGGCCTGCTGGGTCAGGCCCTGCTCCTTGCGGAGGGCGGCGAGTCGTTCCGGGAAGTCCATGTCCAAAGCAGCGACGAGCGCTGCGGGCATTGTCACCACCGCCTTGGGGCCATCTTGACCGAGCATCGCTGAAAGTGTATGTCTAAGATCGCTCATTAGCTAGTTGACAGGAGCGAGGGTTGGCCCGGATTCCTGAGGCGGAGATCGAGCGGCTAAAGGCGGAGGTGTCCCTGGAGCGCCTGGTCGGCGGCGCCGGGATCGAGTTGCGCCGCCATGGGGCCGACCTCCTGGGCCTGTGCCCCTTCCACGACGACCACGAGCCCAGTCTCGTGGTGTCGCCGCGCAAGAACCTCTGGCACTGCCTGGGCGCGTGCTCGGCGGGGGGCTCGGTGATCGACTGGGTGATGCGCACCGAAGGCGTGTCGTTCCGCCACGCCGTGGAGCTGCTGCGCGACGGCCGGGTGGCGACCGAGCAACGTGAAAGGCCAGCGCCACAGCGCTCGACAGTGCGCAGGCTGCCCTCACCGCTCGACCGCACTGCCGATGACCACGACCTGCTGTCCCAGGTGGTCGCCTTCTACCACCAGACCTTGAACGAATCGCCCGACGCCCTCGCGTATCTGCAAGAGCGTCGCATCGATCACCCCGACGCGCTCGAGACCTTCCGGCTCGGCTTCGCCAACAGAACCCTCGGCTACCGGCTCCCGGCCAAGAACCGCAAGGAGGGGGCCGAGGTGCGGGGCCGGCTGCAGCGCCTCGGCGTGCTGCGGGCCTCGGGCCACGAGCACTTCAACGGCTCGGTGGTGGTCCCCGTCTTCGACGAGGCGGGCCGCGTCGTCGAGATATATGGCCGCAAGGTGCGCGACGACCTGCGGGCGGGCACGCCGCTCCACCTCTACCTGCCCGGCCCCCACGCCGGCGTGTGGAACCTCGCCGCAGTCGCCGCGTCCGAGGAGATCATCGTCTGCGAGTCGCTGCTCGACGCGTTGACGTTCTGGTGCGCGGGGTTCCGCCACGTCACCGCTGCCTACGGCACCGAGGGCTTCGGCACCGAGCACGTCGACACGTTCGACAAGCACAACGTGCGCCGGGTGTTGTTCGCCTTCGACCGCGACGACGCCGGCGACCGCGCCGCCAAGAAGATCGCGGCCACTCTCATGGCGAGCGGGGTCGAGTGCTTCCGCATCGAGTTCCCCAAGGGCGCGGACGCCAACGAGGTGGCCCGCGACGCCACGCACCCGACCGAGGTGTTGGGCCGCTACATCCGCAAGGCCGCGTGGATGGGGTCGGGCCCGGGCCCGGCCAACCGCCGCCACGCCGGTGCCGTCGAGCAACCCGAACCAATCACCGGACCGGAGCCTTCTTCTTTCGCCGCCGAACGGCCGCCAACGACACCGCTTGAGCCGGGCGTGGTCTCGCCGACCCCGACCGCCGCGCTGCCCACGCCGGAGATCACCGGGAACGGTGAGGCGACGTTCCGGCTGGGCGACCGTCGCTGGCGGGTCCGGGGGTTGGACAAGGTCAGCTCCTTCGACCTGCTGCGCCTGAACGTGTTGGTGTCCCGCCCCGACGAGCGCCACGGCCAGGTCTTTCACGTCGACACCTTGGACCTCTACAGCGCCCGGGCTCGGGCGGTGTTCGTGAAGGCTGCCGCCGAGGAGGTCGGCCTGTCCGAAGACGTGGTCAAGCGCGACCTGTCCCGCGTGCTGCTGGCCTGTGAGGGCCTGGCCGACGAAGCGGTCACCGCGTCGCAGACGCCAGCCGACGTCGCCGTCGAGCTGAGCGAGGAGGAGCGGGCCGCCGCCCTCGAGCTGCTCCGCGACCCGCACCTCGTCGAGCGCGTCGCCACCGACTTCACCAAAGTGGGGGTGGTCGGCGAGGCCACCAACTGCCTCGTGGGCTATCTCGCGGCGGTGTCCCGCAAGCTCGACACACCGCTGGCAGTGATCGTGCAGTCCACCTCGGCCGCGGGCAAGAGCGCGCTGATGGAGGCGGTGCTGGCCATGGTCCCGGCCGAGGAGCGCAGCAAGTTCAGTGCCATGACCGGCCAGAGCCTGTTCTACATGGGCGAGGCCGACCTGGCCGGAAAGGTGCTCGCCGTCGCCGAGGAGGAAGGCGCCGAGCGCGCCGCCTACGCGCTCAAGCTCCTGCAGTCTGAAGGCGAGCTGTCCATCGCCTCGACCGGCAAGGACACCGCCACCGGCCGCCTCGTCACCCACACCTACCGCGTCGTCGGGCCGGTGGCGATCATGCTGACCACGACGGCGATCGATGTCGACGAGGAGCTGTTGAACCGCTGCGTGGTCCTCACCGTCGACGAGGACCGCGACCAGACCCG
>CADDZP010000361.1 GCA_902812475.1 Actinomycetota bacterium
ACCCCAGCCGGCGCTTCGAGTCGGCCGAGTCGATGGCCGCCGCGTTGACGGGCGGAGCGGTGACCCAGGAGGCGGCAGCCGCCCCGTTCCCGGCCGCTGGCGACGAGACAACCGTGCTGGCGACCGAGGGCGAGTCGTCGACGTTGATCGCCGCCGACATGCCGCTGCCTCTGTCGCCCCCGACGGGCCGGCGCGTGCCGCTGCGGTTGCTTTTGGCGGCGGCCGCCGCCGCTTTCGTCATCCTCGTCCTCGTGCTGGTGCTGTCGCGCAGCTCGGGTCCCAAGCCCGTGTCGACGACACCGGCGACGACCGAACCGCCCACGACAGTGGTGCCGACCACGACGGTCGCGCCCACGACAGTGCCCGCCGCGACGCCCAATCCGGGCACGCAGGCGCCGCGCCCCCACCACCACAGAGGCGGCGGCAAAAAGGGCGGGTGACGCAAGCGCCCCAGGCGTTCAAGTCTCCCGATCCTGCGCCGATAACGCAGGAGACCACGAAAACGGCACTCCCGGGGAAACCCGGGTCCGCAAAGCCACGGGCCTACCGAGGGCGGCGCTTTGGCGCTCGCCGTCCATGGCGGCCGGGCTGCCGAAAGGGGACCGTACATGGCGAGAGGGCGCGGGCTGCTGGGCAGGGCCGTCGGCCTGCTGGTGGCATCGTTGCTGCTGTCGCCCGCCGTGTCGGCGACGCTTGCGACAGCTGCCCACGCCGACACCGGCTCTGAGGAGGCGCAGTTCCTCGCCGAGACGAACCACCTCCGGGTGAGTCACGGCCTGCAGCCACTCGCGACCGACGGCACGCTGCTTTCGATCGCCCGGCGCTGGTCGGCGAACATGGCGGCGGCCGGTGGCATCTCGCACAACATGAACCTTCCCAACGAGGTCAGCCTGCCGTGGGAGAAGCTCGGTGAGAACGTCGGCGTGGGCGCGACCGTCGACAGCATCCAGCAGGCGTTCATCAACAGTCCCCACCACTACGAGAACCTGGTCGATCCCGTCTACAACTATGTCGGCATCGGCGTCGTCGACAGCGGCGGGCGCATCTGGGTGACCGTCGACTTCATGCAGCTGAACACGGTGTCAACGCCGTCGACGCGCGCTGTCGCGCCGGCGCCCGCGCCGCGAGTCGTCACACAACGCCCCGCACCCGCCGCCCGTCCCGCGCCCGTGCCTCAGCCAGTGGCGGTGACGACCGCGCCGCCGCCGGTGAGCGTACCGCCGCAGCCGCCGCCTCCGCTCACCCCGTCGCCCGCGCTCATCCTCGCCCTCGAACAGGTGCGGTCAGCGGACAGCTAAGGACGGACACCGCCAGGAACGTCGGTGGCCTCTTCCATGGCGAGGACGGACCGTTGCGGTTGCTCGCGGTCCACGTCGGTGAAGTCCGGCTCGCGACGGACCAGTCCGAGAACCCTACGCACGACGATGGCGACAGCACCAAGGGCGCCGATGACGAGAAGCCTGCGCATCTCGTTCGTCTACCCCGGCTGAGCGCCGAGTAGCGCGACGAGTCCGCTAAAGCTGCATCGCCTTGGTGGTGAGGAACTCCTCGATGGAGTACTTGCCGAGCTCGCGGCCGTGGCCCGACTGCTTGAAGCCGCCGAAGGGCGCCATGGGGTTGAAGGCGCCGCCGTTGACCTCGACCTGGCCACTGCGGATCTTGCGGGCGACGGCCTTGGCCCGCTCGGGGTCGCCCGACCACACGCCGGCCGCCAGGCCGTAGACCGTGTCGTTGGCGATGCGCACGGCGTCGTCCTCGTCCTCGTAAGGAATGATCGCCAGGACGGGCCCGAAGATCTCCTCCTGGGCAATCGTCATGTCGTTGCGCACGTCGGAGAACACGGTCGGCTTGACGAAGTAGCCCTTGTCCAGACCCTCGGGCGCGTCGGGACCGCCGGTGAGGAGCTTGGCTCCCTCCTCGATGCCCTTCTCGATGTAACCGCGCACGCGCTGGCGCTGGACGTCGGAGACGAGCGGCCCGAGGCGCGTCTCGGCGTCGAAGGGGTCGCCCGGCGTGTAGGTCTCGGCCGCCTTGACGGCGATCTCCTCGGCCTCCGCCAGACGGGAACGCGGCACGAGCATGCGCGTCAGGGCACTACACGTCTGGCCCGAGTTCAGGAAGGCCTTGCCCACGCCGTCAGTGACGGCCTGCTGGAAGTCGGCGTCGTCGAGGATCACGTTGGGCGACTTGCCGCCGAGCTCGAGGGCGACGGCCTTCACCGACTGAGACGCCAGCTCGCTCACGCGCTTGCCGGCGCGGGTCGAACCGGTGAACGACACCATGTCGATGTCGGGGTGGGCAGCGATCGCTTCGCCGACAACGGGGCCGGTGCCCGTCACCAGGTTGAAGACACCGGCGGGCAGGCCGATGTCGTCGATGATCTCGGCGAGGATGAAGGCGTTGAGGGGCGTGACCTCGCTCGGCTTCAGGACGATCGTGCATCCGGCCGCCAGAGCTGGGGCAACCTTGTTGGCGATCTGGTGGAGCGGATAGTTCCACGGCGTGATGGCGCCCACGACGCCGATGGGCTCCTTGACGACGAGCGAGTTGCCGACCTGCTCCTCCCACGAGATCTCGTCGATCAGCTGGGGCATCGAGCTGAAGGTGACCGTCGGCAGCCCGGCCTGGATGATCATCGACAGGTTGATGGGCATGCCCAGCTCCTGGGCCACCACGTTGGCAATGTCCATCGTGCGGGCCTGCAGACCTTCGGCGATGCGCTGCAGGTACTTGCCCCGCTCCTCCACCGATGTCGTCGACCACGTCTCGAAGGCGCGCCTGGCCGCCTGCGCGGCCTTGTCGACGTCGTCGGTTGTGGCCTCGGGCACACGTCCCATGACCTCTTCAGTGGCCGAATTGATCACGTCGATCGTCTTCGACCCCGTCGATGGGACCCACGCCCCGTCGATGTAGAGCTTGTCCCGAACCTGGATCTCTGCCATGGGGTTCCTCCCGGTGGACGTGTGGTGAATCTTAGGCACGTCGCGATTTCATCCACCCACGGCCCTTGACACGTACCTAGGACGTGGTTGCTAGGGTCGATCTCGACGTGTTCCACGTCCTTCCCGCCTCCTCCTCCTTCTTCGCCCGCGCGGGTCTCGTGGCGACAGCGAGCCAGTACGCGTGGCGCCCGATGGGAACGCAGGACTGATCGACGATGCCCGGGCCCGTCCGCCAGCTCACCCTCGGCACGGCCCGGGACCACGTCATGCGACGCTGCTTTGCCGCGGGCGGCGACGACCTTCTCGGCCTCGAGACCGAATGGCTCGTCGTCCACGGCGATGACCCCGCCGCTCGCGTGCCCTTGGCCCGGCTGCAGGCCGCGGCAGCCCGCGCCCTGCCGCTGCCCGCCGCCAGCGCGATCACCTACGAGCCGGGTGGCCAGCTCGAACTGAGCGGTCCACCCGTGGCCAGCGTGGGCGCCGCCTGCCAGGCGATGCACGCCGACGTCGCCGCCGTCGAGCGGGCTTTGGCGACCGACCGCCTGGCTCTCGTCGGCGAGGGGTTCGACCCCAGCCGCTCGCCGTACCGCGTGGTTCAGACGCCGCGCTACGAGGCCATGGAGGCGTACTTCGAGGCGGCCGGTCCGGACGGCATGCGCATGATGTCGTCGACGGCGGCCCTCCAGGTGAACATCAGCCTGGGCCACAGCCCCGGTCTCGCCGAGG
>CADDZP010000362.1 GCA_902812475.1 Actinomycetota bacterium
GCCGTGCTCGTCTTCGAGACGCCGTGGGGTGAACGGGCGGAGGACCTCCTCTAGCTGGGTGACTTCATCGCTCGGTAGCGCCCACTGCGCGTCGGCGAACTCGCGATGGCGAGCGACCAGCTCGCGTCCCGCGTCCCAGATCTCTCGCCGCGCCTCGTCATCGAACCGGTCGGGTTCAAGCGAAGCCAGCGCATCGCGCACTGCGCCACGGAGTTCGCCGGGAAGATCGTCGTGGAGGTCCAGCACAGCCTTCCACCGGACGCTGCTGTCGCCGACATCCTCGAGCAAGCGTTGTAGCAGCGCCTCAATGAAGGCCCAGTAGTCAGCGAGAAGCAGCGGTGTCTGGACCGGCTTCCAATCGCGGTAGTTCGGTGAGTAGGTCGGAAAATGCGTGCCACCCATCGGCGATGGCATTAGCGACACCATGAGTGGCCAAGCGACGTCAGGCCACCGTGACCGTAGAAGGTCGATCACCTGAAGCCGCTGTCCGTCGGTAGCGGAGGTATCGGGGTGCCACGGACAGAAAATGTTGCTCAGACTGGCCGCGGGGCGGTTTGCCATGCGTCCGCCAGGGTCAATCGAGGTCAACGCCGCGAGCAACTCGACTGCGTTCGCGAAGAACTCCGGCGACCAAGCCGCGTTTTCCAATGCCCACAGTACGCCCGTGTGCGGCGATCGAGTTCCGAACATCGAATCGGTCTCATCGTCCTGGAAGATGGTTCGCAACAACGGGTTGTCACCTTCGAGACCGGCACGGAGCCCGTCCAGCGTTACCCGGGGCGCAGCTTCTACGAAAAGGGGTAGAACGGGCGACAGCGAGGCCCACATCCGTCCGGATCGATCGCCATTCGCCTGCTCGAGAAGAGCGCGCACCGCTGCCGATGCCCAGTCCTCGCCGGTGGTCGAACCGGTCGCAAGCTCCCCCTTGCAGCCGAGCAGCGCCAAACTGGTCGCCACGCCGTTGCGTAGCTGTGGCGAGTAAGCGAGCATTTTGCCCTTCCACGCTGCTTGCCAGCGCTCCGACGGAGGGAAGTCCAGCGCTGGATCAATCTCTCCCAAGATGGCCTTCGCCTGCTCTGTGAATGCGCGGAGGTCGTCAGTGAGTAGTTGGTCGGCGACAAGAAGCCATGCGTCAGCCGGAGACACGACGTGCCAACGGTCAATCGCAAGGGCGAGGTACGGGTCGTCTCCGGCGGTATACGGCAACAGAGCCTCGCGAGCGTCCCCGTAAGCACGCCCAGCGAGCGCCTCGACGACAAGCCGATCGGCTTCGCTGTGGTCGTGCCATCCTGACAACAGCAGAGCCGCGCGAGCCGCCTGAGAGAGCGAACCGCGTGCCCACGGCGGTTCCATTAGCTCGCTATGGCGAGCAAGGCGCCGGCGGAACGCGACAAAGCTGCGGTGCGCGAGCGACGCCAACTCGTCAGACGTTTCGACGCCGGCCTCACGGAGCGCCCCAGATAGAAGTCCCGGGTCTACTGGTTCAAGCTTGATATCACTCGTTCGCGCATGGGCCACCGGGACAACAACGGAATGTTTCGTGGTGGGCTCAACATCGTCCGCGAACGAGGAGTCCACAGGGACGAGGATGAGGGGCGCCGAGTGCTTGAGGAGTCGGCGCCAAGTCACGCGATCGTCGACAACTGCAAGTCTGGCGACGTCTCGTTCGCCATTTTCGAGAGCCGCCGCCACGATCGTGCCGATAAGTTCCTCTTGGCCAACAGGTCCGCCGACTGTTGCGACACCGGCTAACCCGATCTGCGACTTCAGGGGGGCAATCGCCTTCTCATCGCGAGCCAGAACAATCGCAGTCGTAAGCGGCGGGTCCGTTGCCTGGGTCCATCGAGCCCACCACTCAGCTCCAGGATCCACACCGTCGACGGGAAGGCCAAGCTCTCGAGCGAACCATGCACTCGTAAGAGGCGCGTGATCCAGCCACGTGGCAACCGTGTCGACGTTGTACCCACGCACTCCCTTCCAGCGACCGTCCCCGTTTCGAGCCTTCGCCCACGATCGTCGGTTGGTCCATGGACGGCAAATGAGCTCGATATACGTCGCAACGCCCGTCGGGGAACCGTCCGGTACGGAGTCACGCTTTGAGTAATCGCGATCGGCCTTGGCGTAGTCGCTCTCGACGGACAACTCCCACACTGATATGCCGGCCGGGACAAACGCGGTTCCGGTCGCCGCGCGGACGACGCCATCGAGGCCACCGGTCCGAACTCCGCTGCCGCCCGGGACATCGATTATCTCGACGGGCGACGTTTCGAGGATGAGCCGCCTGACAAGCTCGGGAAGGATCTGCGGGGCTTCGGCTGACTTCGCCCATGTCAGAAGCTGATCCCGCGTAATCGATTGCCAGGTGCTCACGTAACCGCTCCCAGGCCTCGTCGGCTAACGACCGAGAGTGGTGTCCAAGCTGGACAGAATCATCTGGGCGACGCTGCACGCCTCCCGGACCACAAGAAGCGCGAGCTCAGGGCTCATCTGTGCAGGCAGCGTGCGTCCGTGCCCCGTCCCGTCGATGTTCCGCACCTCATTTGTCATTCGCGCGATCGACCAAGTCGCCTGAAGGATCTCTCTGACCTCTACGCCGCCCGGCGTGGAGGCGTCAACATCCCTCGGATGCAAGTGCAGTCGGTCCCGCGCGTGAAACCACAACTCGTCGAAGCTCGTCTTGGACGAATACGGGACTGCGAATGCATCGAGCACGTACTTCGCGGTCGACTCCAGCATCTCCTTCGCTGTGCCCAATAGCAGCGCTGGGTCGTCTGTCGCGCGCCGGAGGCGTGCTAACTGGTCTTCGATAGCCGGTCGGCCCTCGGCCGAAACGACCGCGCCGACGCCCGCCGGCCGGATGTCGCCCTCAGCTGTGAGTTCCCAGTCGATACGAGCAAATGCGGATCGTAGGACTTGGACCTTTTGCGCGGTCTCGTCGTCGACACCGGACTTGAAGATTCCCGCTACTCGGTACTCACCAAGGATCCCTTCGACCAACTCGCGGGCGCGGTGAGGGTTTCGAGCTGCTGCCGAGACCGTGACCCGGACGCGGTCCTCCTTGTTCATTTGTTGAACGGTGGAATTTGGCAGGTAAGGCGCCGCGGCGCCGTAGCCGGCCTGGGCGAAGATCCTCGATAGCACTGAGTGCCGCGGGCCAGCTCCACCGACCACGAACGCTCCGAGAGCCGCTCCCACTTCGTCGCTTGCGGGGTCCTTACCCATACGTCCTCCGTGGAGTTACAACAATGCAATTCTACGGCAGACGGAGCGGGCGGTGAGATGAGATGAACGCTACGGAAGCACAACCTCCGAATCCGCGTCGAGGGAGAGGACGTGCACCTCGTAGCTCGTGATCGCCTCCGCGACCGTAGTGGGGTCGACGTGGACGTAGGCGTCGGTGGGCGACCGCGAGGAGGTGTGGCCCAGTACCGCCCGTGTGACGGGTCTCCCCCACCGCCCGTCGACAAAGGTGGCTAGGGCGTGTCGGTACGAGTGCAGGGACAGGTCGCCCTGGGCAAAGACGTCGGGGGCGCCCCGGGCCAAGCGAGAAAAGAGGTCCTCGATGCGTCGGCGGCCCGTCGGTACCCCCTCGGGGTGCGCGGCCGTCGGCCGCTGGCGCAGGAGGACGTCTTGCCGCTGGGCCCATCGCTGGGGCGGGCAC
>CADDZP010000363.1 GCA_902812475.1 Actinomycetota bacterium
GACACTCGATCTGGGCCGCACCCAGCGCCTTCCCAACCGGGCCCAGCGCCGGGCGCTGATGGTCCGCGACGGCGGGTGTCGGTTCCCGGGCTGCACGGAGCGCCGCTACGTCGAGGCCCACCACGTCGTGCACTGGACAAAGGGTGGCCGTCGTAGACGGTCTGGCGTTGGGAGGCGCCCACCGTTGAGCGTCTTGGCGACGACGATGTCGTACTCGGTGCGGGCGTTTACTCCATGGGGGAAGGCCGATATTCAGCCGGTCGGGGCCTCCACGCGGACCCAGCGCATGTCGGGGTAGCGGTCGCCGGCGGCCGCGCCGGGCGGGACGATCTCGTCGAGTCGCGCGAGGTCGTCGTCGCTCAGTTCGATGTCGACAGCGGCGACGTTCTCCTCGAGGTACGTGCGACGCTTGGTGCCGGGGATGGGGACGACGTCGTCGCCCTGGGCGAGGACCCATGCCAGCGCCAGTTGCCCGGCCGTGATGCCCTTTTCCTCGGCCATGGCCTTGACGGCGTCGACGAGCTCGAGGTTCTTCTGGAAGTTCTCGCCGGTGAAGCGGGGCTGGTAGCGCCTGAAGTCGTCGTCCTCGAAGTCGTCGGGGCTGGTGATCTGGCCGGTGAGGAACCCTCGCCCCAGAGGGCTGTAGGCCACGATGCTGATGCCCAGCTCGCGGGCGACGGGCACGATGTCGGCCTCCAGGTCGCGCGACCACAGCGACCACTCGTTCTGCACGGCAGCGACGGGGTGGGTGCCGTGCGCGCGGCGGAGGGTCTCGGGGCCTGGCTCGGAGATGCCGAGGAACCGGACCTTCCCCGCCTGAACGAGCTCGGCCATGGCGCCGAACGTCTCCTCGATGGGCACCGTCGGATCCACGCGGTGCTGGTAGTAGAGATCGACGTGATCGACGCCGAGCCGTCGCAACGACGCGTCGATCGACGAGCGGACGTACTCGGGCCTGCCGTTCACGCCGCGCCGGCGAGGGTCGTCGGGGTCGCGCACGATGCCGAACTTGGTGGCGAGCACAACTTCGTCGCGTCTGCCCTTGATCGCTTCGCCGACCAACTCCTCATTGGTGTGCGGTCCGTAGACGTCGGCGGTGTCCAAGAAGTCGACTCCGAGGTCGAGGGCGCGGTGAATGGTGGCGATGGACTCGTCCCGGTCGCCGGGGCCGTAGAACTCGCTCATGCCCATGCAGCCGAGGCCTTCGGCGGAGACGACGAGGCCCTGTCCGAGTGTGCGGGTGGGGGTAGCCATCCCGACAGCCTGCCCCACGGAGTGGACGAGTGGCACCGTGGTATGGTTACGAAACGAGAGTCAGTCGTTTCGAAAAGGAGACCGCGGTGGCGACGACAACTGAGGAGCATCGGGTCGGTCGGCCCCGCAGCGCCGAGGCCGACGCCGCCATTCGGGAGGCGACGTTCGAACTGCTCGCTTCGGAGGGGTACGCCGGTCTGACGATGTCGGGCGTCGCCCATCGAGCCGGCGTTTCGACTGCCACTCTGTACCGTCGCTGGCACTCGAAGCTGGAGATGGTCGTCGACATCCTGGCCGCGGGCGCCGACGAACAAGTGGTGCCCGACACCGGAAGCCTCGAGGGCGACGTCAGAGAGCTTCTCGGCGCCTTCACCGACAAGGCTCGGACGTCGCGCGCCGCCGCCATCATGGCCGGCCTCATCGCCGAACAGGGGCGCAACCCTGAGCTCGCCGCCGCCTTGCGTACGAACGTCCGGCTTCCTCGACGCGCGGCCATGTCGGAGGTGTTCAAGCGGGCGCGGGCCCGCGGCCAGATGCGGAACGACGTCGACTTCGGCATCGCCACCGACCTGCTGTTCGGGCCGCTCACCTACCGGCTCCTCGTGAGCGGCGAGCCTGTGACACCGCGCGTCGCCGAGAACATCGGCGACCTCGTCCTCCAGGCGCTCCGCCCGTGACCGAGGAGCTCACGCACCGCCAGATCCAGATCGTCTTCACCGGCCTCATGGCCGGCATGCTCCTCGCCGCGCTGGACCAGACCATCGTGGCGACGGCCCTGCCGACGATCGTGGGCGACCTCGGCGGTCTCAACCAGCTGTCGTGGGTCGTGACGGCCTACATCCTCACGTCGACGATCTCGGTGCCGCTTTGGGGCAAGATCAGCGACCTCCTCGGCCGCAAACGCGTGTTCCAGGCGGCAATCCTCGTCTTCCTGGCCGGCTCCGTGCTGTCCGGTCTCTCGCAGAACATGGGCCAGCTGATCGCCTTCCGCGCCGTGCAGGGCATCGGCGGGGGCGGCCTCCTGGCCTGCGCCCAGGCGATCATCGGCGACATCGTCTCGCCGCGCGACCGGGGCAAGTACCAGGGCTACCTGGGCGCCGTGTTCGCCTTCGCCAGCGTGGTCGGCCCGCTGCTCGGCGGCTTCTTCGTCGACCACCTCTCCTGGCGCTGGGTGTTCTACATCAACGTTCCCGTCGGCGCCGTGGCCCTCGTCATCACGTCGACCGTCCTCAACCTGCCGTTCAAGCGCATCGAGCACCGCATCGACTACTGGGGCGCAGCGTTGGTGATGGCGGCGGCCAGCGCCCTCATCCTCGTCACCGTCTGGGGCGGCCAGGAGTACCCGTGGAACTCACCGGTGATCATCAGCCTCGCTGTCGTCGGGCTGATCGCCCTCGGTGCCTTCTTCATCGTCGAGGGCACGGTCGAGGAACCGCTGATCCCACTTCGGTTATGGCGGACCCGTGTGTTCAGCGTCGCCACAGGGCTCGAGTTCCTCGTCGGTTTTGCGATGTTCGGCGCCATCATCTTCCTGCCGCTGTACCTGCAGACGGTCGGCCACGCCAGCGCGACCAACTCGGGTCTGCTGATCCTCCCGCTGATGCTCGGGCTGATGATCGCGTCGATCTGGTCCGGTCGGGTCATCACTCGCACCGGCCGCTACAAGGTGTTCCCCGTCACGGGGACGGCTGTGATGGCGATCAGCCTGTATCTGTTGTCGACGATGGGCGTGGGGACGTCGGGTATCGAGTCCTCGGCGTACATGCTCCTGCTCGGTGCGGGCATGGGGGTGATCATCCAGGTCATGGTGCTGGCCGTCCAGAACGCCGTGGAGCACCGAGATCTGGGGACGGCGACCGGAGTCGAGACGTTCAGCCGCTCGATGGGCGCGTCGTTCGGCGTCGCCATGTACGGCGCCATCTTGAACAACCGCCTGTCGTACTACCTGCCCCGGCTCGTGCCCGCCGGCGCGTCCGGCAAGCTCGACGCCCAAACCCTGACCGCCAGCCCGACCGCCATCCGCCGGCTCCCGCCGCCGATCCAGCACGGTGTCATCGACGCCCTGGCGAAGTCGATCCACGTCGTGTTCCTGTTCGGCGTCCCGCTCTTGGTGGTCGCCTTCTTCATCACCTGGCTGCTGCCCGAGGTGCCGTTGCGGGAGACCGCCCACCTCACCGTGCCCGTCGACGAGGCGGGTGTCGAGGCGGCAGAGTCGGAGGCGGTGGGCGCTGCCGCCGTCGTGCTCGCCGAGGTGACCGAGGGCTAACTCGGCCTCGATCTGAGGGCAACGCGCCGCCCGCGGCCGACGCGAGCTGGTCAGGCCATGCGGCGGCGGAGGAGGACACCGCCCACCGTGGCCCCGCCGACGAGGACCACGGCCACGGCGATGAGCCA
>CADDZP010000364.1 GCA_902812475.1 Actinomycetota bacterium
GGGACGCTTGCTTGCTCATTGGTGGTCCTCCGTTTCTCTCGGTTGGTGTGAGAACCCCGAGCGTGCCTCACGGCACGATCGAGGCGGAGGACCGCCACTGAACTTCTACGACGCCTGGGTCAACCTCAGCCACGAGAACGCCGCCGGCAGGCTCACATAGCCGGGATTGAGACTGGCCGCCGTTGACGGGTCGCCGCTGAGCGGGCCGGGCTGGCCCAGGCTCACGGTGCCGCCGTAGATGCCGGGCGTCGATCCCGCGTAGTCGAAGGCGTTCGTCCCGCTCACTTCCCGCAGGCGCCAGTAGCCGCTGGCGCCGTCGGCGGTGATCGCCCCCGGGTAGGGGCTCAGCGACGCCCGGGAATGGGCGGCGGCCTGGGCTCCCGAAAGAGCACCCCCATACACGGCGACGTCTGACAGCGAGCCGTTGAACCAGAACGTCGCGTTGTTGCGGGACCCGATGGTCAGCGTCACGGGATTAGCTATCGGTCCGCTCAACGTGTCGACCGAGGGCGCGGCGGCCCCATCGGGATGGCCGTCGAGGAAGAATCGGGCGCCGGCCGCCTTCGAGCTGCCGTCGTAGCTGGCAACCAAGTGGTGCCACGCCCCGTCGGCGACGAACGTGGAGCCGAGCTCGTCGAAGGCGCTGGAGGCCCACGTGCTGACCAGCGCCATGTACAGCTTGCCGTTGTAGACACCGACCTCCCAGCCCTGGTACGGGGCGGCACTGGCGGTCTTGGACACGATCGCCAACTGGCCAGAAGCCGTGGCCGTCTTGAACCACGCCTCGACTGTGAAGGGTTGGGTGCGCTCGAAGCGCAGCCCCGGTGTATCCGGGACAGTGACCGTGCCCGTGGTCCCGTTGAAGGCCGCGGACGTCGAGGCGTCGCCGGGCACGGCTCCAGGCTGGCCGAGGGTCACACCTGAGGTATAGGCGCCCGGGTTGGTCCCGTTGGAATCGGTCGCCGTGGTCGATCCAGCTGCGTCGCCCAGGCGCCAGTAGTCCTGGGGCGTGTCACCGTTGACGGCGACGGGATAGGGCGCGTTGTAGATCATCGGGCCGGTCGCCGAGGTCGACGTGAGGGGGACGGCGTTGTGGTGGGCCAGCGCCCGGCCCCCGGACAGCGCGCTGTGATAGAGCGCCACGTCGGCGAGCGTGCCGTTGAAGTACCACCACCCGCCCGGCGTGGCCGGCCAGCCGCCGTTTGTTTCGGCGGCGCCGATCTGACTGGCCTTCATGTCCAGCCAACTCACGACGGCGTTCGACGCAGAGCTCACTTGCGCGCCGTCCAGGTACAGCGCCTGGTTCCCCGCGCCATCCGCGGTGACGACCGCCTGGTGCCAGGCGCCGTCGTTGACGACCGCGCCGGAGACCATCTGCGTCGAGGGCCAGTAATTACCGTGGAGCTTGGCGTCGGTGCCGACGTAGAGGGCGGGGACGTAGGAGCTGGGAGAACCCCCGACCGCCGCATTCTGGTAGCCGAAGATGGGACCGCTGGCGGTGGTCTTGAACCGCGCTTCGATCGAGATCGGCGTCCCCGCCCCGGGGATCGTCCCTGACGGCAAGGCAACGTAGCTGGCCGAGCCGTTGAAGGCGGCAGCCGTGGCCGAGTCACCCGCCAGTCCGCCCGACTGGCCCAGGGTGACGCCGGCGGAGCTGTAGGTGCCCCTCGCCGAGCCGGCGTTGTCAGCGGCGGTCGCCGCTCCCGCGGCCTCTCCAAGCCGCCACCAGTCAATCGGGTGGTCCGCCCGCACCGCCGCGGAATACGGCCCGTCCAGCTGATCCAGGTAGAGGTGCTTGTCGACATAGACCCGCCCGCCGTCAGCGTCCAGGCCCAGGCGCGCGGGCTGGGAGAGGTTCATGGTGCCGCTCAGGGCGCCGGAGAACCCCGACGCCGGGATGACCGTCCCGCCGCCGTTGCACGCCGAAGGCGAGTTGCACGAGCCGGCCCAGGTGTCGGCCAGGTTGGAGGTGGTGTGGAAGGCGGGGTTGCCCGACAGCGACGTGTTCGCGTACCAGGCCGCCGCGAGGCCGGTGATGCCACCGTCGTAGGTCTTGGACGTGGTGGGGACGCTGACGCCCGACTTGGGGAGGCCGTTGGACTGGAACGACGAGGACGGCGCCGGGCCGTAGTTGGCGATGGGGTGGCTCATGGCGTCATAGGCGATGGACGACTCCATGCCGGTTGGGTCGACCTTGGTGACTTGGCGGTCCGAGTCGTCCCAGGTGTAAGTCGTCGTCAGCCCAGCCGAATCCGTCGAGGCGACGATGCGATTGCGGGCGTCGTAGGCGACCTTGTGCTGAACACCCGTCGAGCACGACGGGCAGAACCCCGCGATGTATACGGAGGAGACGTCGGGGGTCGGCGTAGCGCACCCGCTGCCGATGCCGCCGACGTTGAAGCCGCTGTAGCCGTAGCAGTAAATCCGATAAGGGCGCGCTGCGCTTGGCGAGGGCGCGGGCTGAGTCACCGATGACACACGCCCCGAGGAGTCGTAGGCAAGCTGCGTATTGCAGGTCGACGTGGTGGTGGCCCCCGACGGGCAATCGGAGCGCTGCCCACCGGCGATGGCGTTATAGGGCAGCGGATCGCGGATGTCGGTGAGGCGGTTGCTGGTGTCGTACGCGAAGTCGTAGATGACGGCACCGGGCGACGACCCCGGATCGGTGATGCGGGTGAGGTGGCCCGAGGTGTCGTAGTTCAGCGTCGTTGCCGAACCGTCCCAGAAGGCGACCTTGCAGAGCAGGCCCGTCGTCAGACCTGACGGTTCGCCTGTGCAGGCGGCGTCGTTCGTGTAGGAGAGAGACACGGAGCGGTTCGAGACCGGGTCGGTGATCGTGTGCAGCAGCGGCGGCGTGCCGGAGTAGGAGTACTGAAGCGCGGCGGGGTGCTGGTCGTCCGCAGCGCTGACGATCGACGCGAGGGTCCCGTCCGGGTTGAACGTGTAGACGTAGCCTCCGGACTGGAGCGTGAACTTTCCGCCACCTCCTCCCTGCAGGAAATCGTTGGGAGCGTCCATCGGCGCGCTGTACGCCCCGTTGCCAGTACCGGTGAACTCATGGCCCGTGCCGTCGTCGGAGAACACGGTCACCGACGTGCCGTGATCGGCCAAGCCGACCCAGCGGCCGGCGGTGCCACCGGCGGAATTGAGCGTCCACCCAGCAGGGAGGAGTTTCGGGCTGGCGCTCAGCATGTCGGGGGTGACGTCCACGGGAACGAGGCCGGACACGCTGTCGTCCTGCACGAACAGCTCGGCAACCACGGGGTTGGCGCTGCTGTGGTGCCAGTCAACGGTGATGGGGATTTTCGTGCCCGACGTCGCCGAGAACGTTGAACCGAGGGTGGGTGCGGCCTGCGGCGCGTGCGTCGCCCAGTCGTTGAGCACGTTAGACCCGTTCAGCGTCACCTTCATCCCGTCACTGGAGATGTCGCCCAACTGCCAGTTCGACGTGCAGGCGCTCGAGCACCCGGCGGGCTGGGGCAGGGTGAGGTAGCCGGTCCACTCGGCGAGGGCGCGGCTGGGATCCTGGGCGGCTACGGCGCCGAACGCCGGCCCCAAGTCGAAGCTGATGGCCGCGTCGGTGCGTTCGCCCACGAGAGTGTCGGTGCCCGCGTCGAGGACCCCGTTGTTATTGGCGTCGTT
>CADDZP010000365.1 GCA_902812475.1 Actinomycetota bacterium
GCGTTCGCCGCCGCCTCGGCGACGGCCGCTACGCCGAGCGGCGCCGGCAGTGCGAGGAGGCGGCCGCCGTCCTGGGCGTGCCCCAGCTGCGCGACGCCACCCTCGAGCAGGTGGAGGACGCGGCGATGGACGACACGCTGCGCCGGCGCGCCCGTCACGTCGTCACCGAAGACGCTCGGGTGCTGGAAGCCGTCGCCGCGCTGCGGGCGGGCGACGTGGCCGATCTCGGCCCGCTGTTGCTGGCGTCGCACGCGTCGCTGCGCAACGACTTCGAGGTCAGCTCACCGGAGCTCGACCGGATTGTCGACGGCGCCGTCGCCCTCGGCGCCCTCGGTGCCAGGCTCACCGGTGCCGGCTTCGGCGGGTTCACGGTCGCCCTCGTGCCCGGCGCAGCGCTGGGGCCGATGCTCGAGCACTTCGGCGGCGATGCCTTTGAGGTGAGGCCGTCCGCCGGGGTAAGGAGCTACCCGTGACTTCCCTCGTGGTGATGGCGGCCGGCCGGGGATCCCGGTTCGGCGGGATGAAGCAGGTGGCCGGGCTCGGGCCATCGGGCGAGTCGCTGTTCGACTACGCCGTCTACGACGCCGTGCGGGCCGGGTTCGACGACGCCGTGTTCGTCGTCTCCGAGGAGAGCCAGGACCCGGTCAAGGCCCACGTCGATTCCGGCCTCGGAAAGCACGTGCCGGTCCGCTACGCCCTTCAGCAGGCGGGGGAGCGACCCAAGCCGTGGGGGACGGGGCAGGCCGTGCTCGTCGCCTGTGCGGAGGTGAGCGGTGCCTTCGCCGTCATCAACGCCGACGACTTCTACCGCCGGCGGTCGTTCGAGCTGCTCGGCGAGGCGCTCGCCAACGGCGACGATGACCACGTCATCGTCGCCTTCACGCTGCGGGAGACGCTGTCGCCACACGGGGGCGTTTCGCGCGGGCTCTGTCTCGTCGACGGCGGCCATCTCACGGGCGTGCGGGAGCTGCACGATGTCCGCCAGGAGAACGGCAAGATCCTGAACGACGAGGGCGTCGAGCTCACCGGCGACGAACCCGTCTCGATGAACCTCTGGGGGTTCCGCCCGTCGTTCTGCCAGGTGCTGGCCGCCGAGTTCGACGCCTTCCGCCTGCGCGTCGGGGAGGCAGACCAGACCTCTGAGTTCCTCATCGGCGACGCCGTCGACGCCCTTCCCCGGCACGGCGGCTCGCGCGTGCGCGTTGTCCGTACGCCCGAGCACTTCCTCGGCATCACCTACCGGGAAGACGTCGAAAGCGCCCGCCAGGAGCTCGCCCGTCTGGTGGACGAGGGTGTCTATCCGACGCCGCTGTGGCCCTGACCGTGACGGCGAGCGTGACCGCCCAAGCAGGGCCGCTGCGGAGCGTCCAAGGCGGCCTCAGAACTGTCGGCCGCCCCGGGATCCTGCAGCGGCTACCTGCTCAACGGTCCGAATAACTACCCGCGGAGGGGCGTTCGAAACGTTCGTCAGGGCGCCGCCGAGATGGCCTCGACGAGGTCGCCGACCTTCTCGTCGTCGATGTTGACGGCGAGGTCGCCCTGGCTGATGATGCCGACCACCTGGGTGCCGTCGATGACAGGGAGACGACGGACCTTGTGGTCCTTCATCGTCCGCAGGGCGAGGTCGATGGAGTCGTCGGCGCCGATGGTGACGACCTCGGGCTGGTCGGCGACGTCGCGCACCGTCGTGCTCTGGGGGTCCTTGCCCTGGGCGACCACCTTCACGGCGATGTCCCGGTCGGTGATCATGCCCTCCAGGCGCTTCTCCTGGTTGCAGACCGGGAGGGCGCCGACTTCGAGCTGAGCCATCTTCTTGGCCGCCGCCGCGACGGTGTCGTCGGCGCTGACGAACGCCACGTCGGTCTCCATGATGTCGCGTGCCTTCTTGGCCACCGGTCCTCCTTCACGTTGTGCCGTCTGCGCGTCCCTACCCGATGGCCGGAAGCGTCAACCGACCCCGCGGGTGAGGGCAGCGATGTCGGCCAGCTGGCGGTCGAGCCACTTGTCGAGATCGTTCTCGCGGACGACGGCCACGCACTGCTCACGCCGCGCTCGCCGCTCCTCGGACGGCATGGCGAGCGCCTGGTAGAGCTTGTCGGCCTGGTCGGCGACGTCGAAGGGATTGACGGTGAGGGCGAAGGCACCGAGCTCGTCGTGCACGCCCGTGTTCTCGGACAGGACGAGCACACCGTTGCGCTCGTTGACGAGCACGCCCTCCTTGGCGACCAGATTCATGCCGTCGTAGATCGAGTTCACGAGGAGGACGTCGAACTGCTTGTAGGCGGCCAGCGCCTGGGCGAAGTCGTCGTGCAGCTGCAGGTCGATCGGTTGCCACTCGGTCGTCCCGTGCTTGAGGTTGATGTCCGCGACCAGGCGCTTGATCTGGTCGACGTAGTCGACGTACTGCGGTACGTCCTGGCGGCTGGGCTGGAGGTGGGCCAGGAACGTCACTCGACCTCGCAGCTCGGGGTGGTCGAGCAGCATGGTGTCGAACGCCTTGAAGCCCCGCAGGATGTTCTTCGACAGATCGGTGCGGTCGACGCGCACGATGAGCTGGTCACGGCGCCGCGAGCGGAGGAACGTCTCGTGCAGCTGCACGTCGTCGCCGCCGGCCAGGCGCTCGAACTCGTTCACGTCGATGGAGATCGGGTACCAGCGCACCGCCACCTGACGGCCGTCGACCTCGACGCACATGTTCCTGAAGTCGACCTCACGGTCGACCAGCTCCTGACACGACAGCAGGAAGTTCCGAGCCGAGCGCTCGGTGTGGAAGGCGACGAGGTCGCTGCCCAGCGCCCCTTCCAGGAGTCTCATTCTGATGTCGGCGGGCAGCACCCGCCAGGCGTCGGGCTGCGGCCACGGGATGTGGATGAAGTGATGCAGGTGCGCGCCCGGGCAGCGCTGCCGGACCAGCTGGGGCAGCAGATAGAAGTGGTAGTCGTGCATCATCACGACGGCGTCGTCGCCGAGCTGCACGACCTCGTCGGCCACGGCGTCGGCGAAGCGCTCGTTGACGGTCACGTACCCCTCGCTGAAGGCCAGCTTCTCGTGGCCGCCGACGTCGGGAGCGTTGCTCAGGTCCCACAGGTAGTGCTGGATGAACCAGAGCATGGGGTTGGCGAAGATGGCGTAGAAGCGGTGGTGGGCCTCGGCGTCGTTCTCGACCAGGCGCACGTTGAACATGCCGCCGTCCCGCTCGGCGGTGAACGCCTTGCCTGCCTGCTCCCTCGCCATGGCGACGTCCTCCTCGCCGATGGCGGCCGCCACCCAGACGACGTCAGGGCGGTTGACGGCGAGCCCGGACAGGGCCGTTACGAGCCCGCCGCCGCCGCGTGCGGCGAAGCGCCGGCCGTGGTCGTCCACTCGGTACTCGATCGGGCCGCGGTGGGAGACGAGCACCAACGGGCGGTGCTGCCTTTCGTCAACTGGTCCCGCGTCTCTCGCCAACGAATTCGACACTATGCGTCGACTACCCGTGAACGAATATCGAGCACGGGTAGGTGAGCACCATGACGAAGCCCCAGCAGCCCGAAGTGCGTCGCAGCGGCTACGGCGCCACCGACGACGACAGCGCCAAGCGCCGCACCGGCGGTCCCGACAACGAGAAGGGCAACGCCGGTGCGGCGCTTGGCGCTGTCGT
>CADDZP010000366.1 GCA_902812475.1 Actinomycetota bacterium
CAACCTGGCCGCGTGGGTCGGCGTCGCCAACGCCCGCGCCGCAGGCTCGTCCGTTGTCCTGACTGCCGAGCTCGGCCTGTGGGGCTACACGCCGACGCCGGCGGATCCCTACATCTTCAACCACCGGTCGTTTCCGGGCGCGTCGATGCTCACCGACGCGTCGCACGTGTTGGGCCTGTGGATCGGCGGCACGGGGACACGCTCCATCGGCTGCCTCGGCGCCGCCCAGGTCGACCGCCACGGCAACCTCAACTCGACGTCGCTCCTGCCGGCCGGCGGCCCGTTCCTCGTCGGCTCCGGTGGCGCCAACGACGTGGCTTCGCGGGCAACGGAATGCCTGGTCATCACCCGCAGCGGTCCTGCTCGTCTGCCCGAGCGGGCCGCCTACGTCACCAGCCCGGGCGAGCGCGTGCAGACGGTGGTCACCGATCTGGGCATCCTGCGCAAGCGTGACGGCGAGCTGTGCGTGTCCGCCGTCGCTGCCGGCGAGGCGCCGTTGGAGGAGCGAGTACGCGCGGCCGTCGCCGGCTGCGGCTGGGACGTCACCGTCGACCGGGGGGTCGTCGACCTGGCGCCACCGACCATGCCCGAGGTCCTCGCCCTCCGCCGCTACGACCCGAGAGGCTGGTTCCTCCGGTAGCCGCGACCTCTCTTCTTGGCGCAGAATGCTCGCCATGTGCACATTTCTGCGCCCAGAAGCGATGAGCCGTGTCGTCAGGGCGCAGTGCGCATGTAGCCCGTGTAGATGTTGGCGAAGTCCTGGTTGACCTTCTCAGGCAGCTGGTGGATCTCACCGAGGGCCGTGGCGCCCCACACGATCTTCGCTGAGCGCTCGACGAGGGCGGTGATGTGCAGGACCTTGGCCGGCGATGGACCGACGGCGACCATGCCGTGGTTGGCGAGCAGGGCGGCGCCGCGGTTGGCCAGCACGGCAACGGCATTGTCGCCGACGTTCTGCGTGCCGCTCTGGGCGTACTCGGTCACGGGCACCTCGCCGCCGACGTAGATGGAGAACTCGTCGATGCACGGCGGGATCGGCTTGCGGGCGATGGCGAACATCGTTGCGTACACGGGATGGGAGTGGATCACCGACTGCACGTCGTCGAACGCCTTGTAGATCGCCGTGTGCAACAGCTTCTCCGACGATGCACCCCGCTCGCCTTCCAACTGCTCGCCGTCGACGTCGATGACACAGATGTCCTCGAGCGTCATCGCCTCGTAGTCGACCGACGACGGCGTGATGCAGATCGACCCGTCGGGCATGCGGGCCGAGATGTTGCCGGCCGTGCCTTCGACGAGGCCCTTTCGAAGCATGTCCTTGGCGGTCTTGAGAACTTCTTCCTTCACGAGCACACCTCCATACGAAGTCGCCGGCGGCGGCTCTCGGCGCCGAAGGGGCCCGCCTCCTGATGCCGGCCAAGAAAGATGAGCGCGGAGGGCGATCCGGCTTTGCCGGTCGCCCGGAGCACGGCTAGCTCGCCGAGCAAGCTCCGCTTGCGAGTGCGAATCACAGCACCTCGGGGTTGACGATGTGGAGGGGACGTTCGCCTTCCAACAGCCGGCACAGGTCGTCGGCGATCAGGCGGGAGTGATTGGCCTCGGTGTCGTAGGTGGCCCCACCGATGTGCGGCGTGAGCACCACGTTGGTCATCGTGGTCAGCGGGTGGTCAGGGTCGAGGCGCTCACCCGAGAAGTGGTCGAGGCCGGCGGCGCTCACCTTGCCGGACTGCAGCGCTGCGACCAGAGCGTCGCGCTCGTGCAGCGCCTCGCGCGCCGTGTTCAGGAACACCACGCCGTCCTTCATGGCCGCGAACTGCTCTGGCCCGATCATCCCCTGCGTCTCCGGCGTCACCGCCGCGTGGAGCGAGATGACATCGGACTCACTCAGCACCTGGTCGAGGGGCTGGTGGGCGTCGTCGGCGTACGGGTCGTAGGCGAGGACGTCCATGCCGAGGCCCTCGAGGCGCCACCGCAGGGCGCGGCCCACGGCGCCCAGACCGACGAGGCCGGCCGTGCGCCCGGCAAGCTGCCACGCCCGGTAGCGCTGGTAGGGGATGGTGTCGTCCCTGAAGATGGTGTCGGTGCGAACGTCGTGGTCGGCGGGCACGATGAACCGCGTCGCCGCCAGCAACAGAGCGACGGCCAGTTCGGCCACGGCATCTGCGTTGCGCCCGGGCGCCCGCAGGACGGGGATGCCCGCCTCGGTGGCACCGGCGATGTCGACGTTGTTGGGGTCGCCCCGGCACGACCCGATGGCGACGAGGGGCAGATCGTACACGGGAGGGCCGACGAAGTCGCTCTCGACGATGAGGATGTCGGCCTCGTCTTCCTCGAGCCGCTCGGCCAGCTTCGGCCCGTCGAGGATGCGCAGTGGCGTGTAGTCGATCCACGGATCGAGGACGACGTGGGCCAGCTCTTGCAGCGTGTCGAGCCCCGGGCCGCGAAAGGGCGCGGTGACCAGGGCTCGGTGTCCTTCGGGCATGGTCGTCATAATGACGGAACTATGACGCCGGCGTCACATACAGAGATCGCGGTCGGCATCGATATCGGGACGACGTCGGTCAAAGCGGTCGCCGCCGACCGCGACGGCAACGTGGTCGCCCGCACGCGCGTCGCCCACCGCGTCAACATCCCCGAGCCCGACCGGTTCGAGCATGACGCCGCCCAGGCGTGGCGCCGCGGGCCCCGCAAGGCGCTGGCCGATCTCAACATCGACGAGGTCGCCGCTGTCAGCGTCACCGGCATGGTGCCGTCGCTGTGCGCCGTCGACCGCCGCGGCATCCCCCGGACGCCGGGTCTCATCTACGGCGACGTCCGGGGCCGCACGGGCAGCAGCGCCGACCCCTCCGGCAGCGGGGAGACGGCTGCCTTCCTGCGCTGGACCGCGAAGCAGGTCCCCGAGGCGTTCGGGTACTGGCCCGCCCAGGCCGTCGCCAACTACGCCCTGTCGGGCGAGCCGTCGCTCGACACCGCCACGGCGTTCTCCGCCTTCCCGCTCTTCGACGGCAACGCGTGGGACGAGGCGCAGTTGAGCGAAGCGGGCGCCCGCCCCGAGCAGTTTCCGCCCGTGCACGTCAACGGGGCGCCCGTCGGCCACGTCACCAAAGATCTGGCGGTCGGCGAGGCCGTGCTCGGTGCCAGCTCCATCGACGCCATGGGCGAGCAACTGGTGGCCGGTGCCGACCGCGACGGCGACGTGATGGTGATCCTCGGGACGACGCTGATCGTCTGGATCCTCGACGAGGGCTGGCGCGAGGTGCCGGATCTCTGGACGATCCCGCACCTGGGCGGCGTCGAGAACCGCTGCTTCATCGGCGGGGCGAGCAACGCCGGTGGACTGTTCGTCAGCTGGGCCACCAACCTCCTGGGCAAGAGCAAGGCGCCGGCGCTCCCCACCAGGGTGCCCGTGTGGGAGCCGTATGTCCGCGGCGAGCGCACGCCGTATCACGACCCCCACCGGCGGGCCGTCCTCCACGACCTCGACCTCACCCACGACGCCGCGTCGGTCCGCCGCGCCGCGTACGAAGCGTCGGGCTTCGTCACCCGCCACCACATCGACCTGGCCGGTGTCGACGCCAGGCGCATCGTCGTGACCGGCGGCGGCGTGAGGGTGCCCGAGTGGGCGCAGGCCCTGGC
>CADDZP010000367.1 GCA_902812475.1 Actinomycetota bacterium
TGCTCACTTCGTGGCCTCCACGTAGAGCGACCCTTCCTTGTACTCCCGACCGTCGGGGTCGACCTCCAAGCCGAACTCCGTCCAACCCTCGATCTCACTCTTGTTCCACGCGAGGGGGCGAGCGTCCCGGAACCCCGCCTCGCGCAGGAGCTGCGGCAGCGAGTGCCGGTCGTACATCCAGCGGTGCGTCTGCCCTCGTTTGGCGGCGCTGCCGAGGACCAGGTTCTCGACGGTTCGACGGACGGGCGGTCGCTGGCTTGTGCCGAAGGCTTCTGTTCTCACCATCTGGTCGATTACGTGTGCGATGACGTCGTCGTGATCCACGACCAGGGCCGGGTCGTTGTCACACATGGTGACGTGCTCGAGATAGCGACGACAAAATGCTTCGAAGTCGGGAGCAGCGACCCGATGGATGCCACCGGGCTTCAGGACCCGGAACACCTCGCGTGTGAACGAAGCGGCCGCCGACCGGTCGAGATGCTCGATCAGGTGCGAGTGATAGACGGCCTCGATCGAGCCGTCGGGGAACGGGATTCCCTTCCGCAGATCCCAGAGCATGACGTTGTCGGGCAGTGACTCGATGGCCTCGCGGCGGTCGGCGTCGAGGATCACGTGACGGGCACCCCACAGCACCCGGTTCCGCCTGATGCGCAGGTGGATGCTCCAGTCGATGTTGAGGACGTCGGGGTGGGCCGACGCCTTGGTGCCGCAGCCGAGGTTGAGGACGCGGGGCAACTGCGTCACGGCTGCACCCGGTCGGCGTCGACGGGATGACGAACGCCGATGCGTGAGGCGATCTGGCTGGCGATCGTCCCGGCGGCGCTGGCCCACGTGTGACGAGCGATGAGCCGCGGCCGGGCCGCCGCCACCCGAGCATGGATGTCCGGATCGGCGAGCACGCGCCGAAGGGCGCCGGCCAGCTCGTCGGGGTCGTCTGAGCGGACGAGGGCGCCGGTCTCTGGGTCCTGCACGATCTCCGGCATCGCCGATGCGTCACGGGCTACACACGGGAGGCCGGCGATGAGCGCTTCGGCCAACGCGATGCCGAACGCTTCGAAGCGCGACGGCATGGCGAAGGCATCGTGCCGCGGGAGAAGGGCGCTCACCTCAGCGGGCGGGAGCAGGCCCTTGAAATCGACCCAGCTCGGTGGATCGCCGGCGAGCGGCCACCGCCCCGGGCCGACCACCGTGAGCTGCAACCTCGTGTCGCCGCCGTCCCGCAGGCGACGGACTGCTTCCACGACCAGATCGCCGCCCTTGCGGAAGAAGTCGGTGCCGACGAAGAGGACGCGACCACTGACAGGCTGCGCCGGGTCCCGGTACGCCACCGGCGGGTTGTTCATCCCGGCAGGCACAACGGCCACCTTGTCCGCACGCACGCCGAACTGACGGATGAGGAGCTGGGCGTACCACTGGCTCATCGCGAAGACGCCGGCCGCCTTCTCGATTCGCGCCAGCTGGCGCTCCCCGCGACGCCGAAGCAGCTCGGGCTTGGCGGGGAGTGTGTTGACGTACTCGGCGGGCACCACCTCGTGCTGGGCGAGCGCGACGGCAGCGTTCATGTCCTGGTAGAGAAACGTCGGCGCCGAAGTCGGCGTGTCAACGTCGGCGATGGCGAGTACGGCGTCGAGATCCCGACGACGGACCTGGCGCCGGACCGCCCGGTCGGTCAATGCGCCTTCCAGCGCTGAGTATTGCCACGGCCTACCCGAGAGCGGGGCGTGGAGGGCGCGCAGGAGCACCTTCCCGGCGAGGCTGCGCTGCGCGTCGATGTTCGACACCTGGGCGTGGTCGTCGAGGGCGTCGCGCAGCCGCGTTGCCGTGTACGACCAGGTCGAGACCCGGGGATGCCACCAAGAGCAGGCGAGACCGAGGCGAAGTTGGCGTCGAATGTCCAGGCGGTCCGTGGCGGTCACACCGACTGCTCGAGCCTGGCGTCCATCAGGCTCTCGCGGAGGATGTCGTCGAGCCGCAGGGTCGGCGCCCACCCGGTGAGGGCGGCGATCTTGTCCGTGTTCGGCACGCGACGAAGCATGTCCTCGAACCCTCGCTCGTACGCCTTGTCGTACGGGATCAGCTCGATCTCCGACTTGCTCTCGGCCAGCTCGATGATCCGGCGGGCGAGGTCGAGCATCGAGATCTCCTCGCCACCCCACCCGACGTTGAACACGTCGCCGATGGCCGCCGGTTCGTCGAGGAGCATCGTCAGCGCCGTCACGACGTCGGCGACGTGGCAGAAGCACCGCGTCTGAGTCCCGTCGCCGAACACGGTGATGGGCTCGCCCGCCACCGCCTGTCGAACGAAGCGCGGGATGACCATGCCGTACGCCGGGCTCTGCCGCGGACCGACGGTGTTGAAGAGCCTGACCACGACCGCGGGCAGGTCGCGCTCCTTGTGGTAGGCGAGGGCCAGCACCTCGTCGATCCCCTTCGCCGCGCTGTACGCCCATCTGGCGACGGCCGGCGAGCCGAGGATGCGGTCAGCGGTCTCCGAAAGCGGGCCGTTGGAGTTCTTGCCGTAGATCTCGGACGTGCTCGCGACGAGGATCTGGCGCCGGTAGCGGTGGGCGGCCTCGATCACGATCTCCGAGCCCCGGATGTTCGTGGTGAGTGAGCGCAGCGGCTGCTCCACGATCAGCTTGACGCCGACCGCAGCGGCCAGGTGAACGACGACGTCGCAATCGTGGACCAGCTCGTCGACGACCAGCTCATCGAGGACAGAGCCTTGTACGAACCGGAAGTTGGGGTTCTCGCGGACGGGGTCGAGATTCGAGGTCTGGCCGGTCGAGAGGTTGTCGAGGGCGACGACGGAGTGGCCGGCGCCGAGGAGTCGCTCCGTGAGATGCGAGCCGATGAACCCGCTTCCGCCGGTGACAAGGAATGTCGTCATCGATCAGTCCTGTCGGCGCCAGTAGGCGCCCGTCCAGTCGATTCGGTGGATCTCCTCGGTGATGCCGTGCGCCGTGCGGTAGTCGTGGACCGCCTGGCGGCACGAGTCGAGGGCGCCGTAGTCGTCGATGATGGCGAAGCCGCCGACGGCGAGCTTGGGATACAGCGCATTGAGGGCGTCGATCGTCGAGCTGTACATGTCTCCGTCGAGGCGCATGACGGCGAGCGTCTCGATCGGCGCCGTGGGCAGGGTGTCGCTGAACCAACCCTTGAGGAAGCGCACTCGCTCGTCGAGGAGCCCGTACTTGGCGAAGTTCGACTGAACCTGTTCCAGCGGGATCGCCAACTCGTCGATGGTCCAGAGGTTGTCGCCTTCGTCGGCGGCATACGCCGCGTCCGGCTTCGGCAGGCCCTGAAACGAGTCGGCGACCCAGACGTTACGTTGGGGCTCCCGGAGAGCGGCCAACACGCCGCGCATGAAGATCGAGGATCCACCCCGCCAGACGCCGGTCTCGATCAGGTCGCCGGGCACGCCGTCGGCAACCACGTGCTCGATGCAGAACTGCAGGTTGTCGAGGCGTTTGAGGCCGACCATCGTCTCAGCCGTGGTGGGCCAGTCGTGGCCCTCCTCACGCGCCCGCTCCTCGAACGTTGCGGTGCGCCGAACGACGAGGCCGCGGCCGCGCAGCGTGCGTTCGATCTGGCGCCACAGTTGCCGCTTCCATCCCGCGCCGGGGACC
>CADDZP010000368.1 GCA_902812475.1 Actinomycetota bacterium
TGGGCGGCGCCGGTGACGAGACCGTCTCCCCGGCGCCGCCGGCGTGCCCTATCTCGTCAACGTTCTGACCGACCCCGCCATCGCCTACCCCGGTCGTCGAACCTGGCGTGAACCCCCGGCTTCTTGGCGCAGAAATGTGCGGAGTCCGCACATTTCTGCGCCAAGAAGCGTCAATGGGGTGAGGCGCTACGCGGCTACTCGTTGGCCTTGGCGATGAAGCGGGCCCGGTCGACGACCACTCTCGTCACCTTGCCGGCCGCCACCAGGCCGTGTTCGGCGTTGACGGAGAACACGAACGTGAGGCGGCGGCCCTCGATGCTCTCGAGCTTGGCCTCGGCCCGCACTGACTTGCCCACGGGGACGGCCAGCAGGTGGTCGAGCTGCACGCGGACGCCGACGGTGGTCTCGCCGTCGTCCAGCTGATCGCGGACGGCCGCGATGCTCGCCTCCTCGGCCAGGGCGACGACCCGCGGGGTGGCCAGCACGGGCACCTCGCCGGAACGGAGGGCCTCGGCCGTGTCGCCCTCTTTGACGGTGAGTTCTACGGTCGCGGCCAGGCCCGGTTCAACACCCACGTCGGTACCATAGAGAGAGCCCCATCGCCGCGGCGAACTGGGCAGAGGGAGGTCCGTCCCAATGATCGAAGAGTCCGTCGTTCAGCGCGTCCTCGGCACAGCGCTGCGCAGTGGCGGCGAGTTCGCCGAGATCTTCGCCGAGGACAAGCGCAGCTCATCGGCCCGTCTCGACGACGGCCGCGTCGAGGAGCTGACGTCCGGGCTCGACCGCGGCGCCGGCATCCGTGTGGTGCGAGGCGACACCACCGGCTTCGCCCACACCGCCGACCTGTCGGAGAACGGCCTGCGCGAGGCGGCCGCCGCGGCCGCTGCTGCGGCCCGGGGTGGCGGCGGTGGCGTCAAGGAGGTGGCGGTCACCCGCACGCAGGTCGACCGGCCCCACGACGTCCGCATCATGCCCGAGGACGTGCCCAAGTCGGCCAAGGTCGAGCTGCTGCAGCGGGCTGAGCACGCGGCCCGCGCCGAGGGCGACTCCGTGCGCCAGGTGTCCGCCCTCACCGCTGACAGCCGCCGTCACGTCCTCATCGCCAACAGCGACGGCGTCCTCGTCGAGGACGACCAGGTGCGCACCCGCTTCATGGTCTCCTGCGTCGCCGTCGGCGACACCGGCATGCAGACCGGCTCCGAGGGTCCGGGGCGCACGATCGGCTTCGAGCTCTACGACGAGATCGACGTCGAGGACACGGCGCGCACGGCCGCCCGCCGGGCATTGACGATGCTGAAGGCCCGCCCCGCGCCGAGCGGCAAGATCCCCGTCGTCCTCAAGAAGGGCGCCGGCGGCGTCCTGTTCCACGAGGCGTGCGGTCACGGCCTCGAGGCCGATCTCGTCGGCAAGGACGCCAGCGTCTTCCGCGGTCGGGTCGGCGAGCAGGTGGCCAGTCCTCTCGTGACGCTCGTCGACGACGGAACGTACGCGCGGGAGTGGGGCACCTACGCCGTCGACGACGAAGGCAACGCCGCCCAGCGCAACACGCTCATCGAGAACGGCGTGCTCACCGACTACATGTGGGACTTCCTGCGGGCCCGCAAGGAAGGGCGCGCGTCGTCGGGCAACGGCCGCCGTCAGAGCTACCAGCACCTTCCCATGGTGCGGATGACGAACACGTACGTGCTCGAAGGCGAGGAGGACCCCGAGGAGATCATCCGCCAGACGCCCCACGGCGTGTACTGCGTGCAGCTGGGCGGCGGGCAGGTCAACACCGCCACGGGCGACTTCGTGTTCGGGATCACCGAGGCGTACATGATCGAGAACGGCGAGATCACCGACCCCATTCGGTCGGCGAACCTGATCGGCAACGGGCCAGAGGTCCTGCAGCTGATCGACGCCGTCGGCAACGACTTCGACACGTGGGCGGGGACGTGCGGCAAGGACGGCCAGGGCGTGCCCGTGTCGTCGGGCCAGCCGACGCTGCGGGTCGGCGCCATCACCATCGGCGGCACGGCCGCATAGCGATGGCTGACGAGCTCCTCGCCATCGCCGAACGCGTCGCCGAACAGGCGAGGCCGGGCGAACAGGTCGAGGCCTACGTGGCCCGCACGCGCGACACCGACGTCAAGGTCTTCGACGGCGACGTCGAGTCGCTGTCGTCGGCCGAGACCGAAGGTGTCGGGGTGCGCGTCGTCACCGACCACCGCCAGGGTTTCGCCTATGCCGGCTCTCTCGACGCCGACGCCGTCGCCGAGGCACTGGCCGAGGCGCGCGACAACGCCGGGTTCGCGAGCGAGGACGAGTACCTCGGCCTCCCCGACCCCGACGGTGTGGCGCCCGCCGACCTCGACCTGTTCCGCGCCGATCTGGCCGACGTGGCCGCCGACGACAAGGTGGCCCTCGCCCTCGAGGTGGAGCGGGCGACCCGCGCGGCCGACGGCCGCATCCGGGGTGTCGAGACGGCCGAGTACGGCGACGCCGCCGTCGAGGCCGCGGTCGCCTCGAGCATGGGGGTGCACGCTCGCGTGCGCCGCACCGTGTGCTCCGTCTACGCCTACGCGCTGGCGGGTGACGGTGCCGAGACGCAAACGGGCTACGGCTACGACGTCGGGCGCCACCCTGCCGACCTCGACGTCGCCAAGGCGGCGACGATGGCGGCCGAGCGCGCCACCCAGATGCTCGGCGCCAAGCAGCCGTCGAGCAGGAAGATCACCGTCGTCCTCGACCCGCTCGTCACGGCTTCGTTCCTGGGCCTGCTGTCCTCGGCGCTGTCGGGTGAAGCCGTCCTGAAGGGCCGGTCGATGTTCGCCGAGCGCATGGGCGAGGCGGTCGGCGCGTCCGTGCTCACCTTGAGCGATGACCCCACCAATCCCGAAGCGTTCGGCGCCGCGCCCTACGACTCCGAAGGCCTGGCCACCAGGCGCAACGTCCTCATCCAGGGGGGCGTGCTGCAGCGCTTCTTGCAGAACGCCTACAGCGGACGGCGGTCGGGCACGGCGTCGACGGGGTCGGCCGTGCGGGCCGGGTTCAAATCCACGCCGGGCGTCGGCTCGCGTGCCTTGAGCCTGGTCCCGGGCGACAAGAGCCAGGAGCAACTGCTGGCCGAGGTCGGCGACGGCATCCTCGTTCGCTCCGCGATCGGGCTGCACTCCGGTGCGAATCCCATCAGCGGCGACTTCTCCGTCGGCGTCGAAGGTCTGATGATCCGTGACGGCGCCGTTGCCGAGCCCGTACGCGAGGCGACCATCGCGTCGACGCTGCAGCGCATGCTCAAGGACGTCGCCGCCGTCGGCTCTGACCTGGAGTGGCTGCCGGGCGGGGCCGCCGGCGTCACGGTCGTCATTCCTGACGTCAGCCTCAGCGGCTCTTGACCGGAAGCCAACCTGGCCGTCTCTTAGCGGGAGGGGGGCGGGCCCCCCTCCCGGCATCCCCCCGACGCCGCCGTCGTAGTTGACCGCCGGTCCGGGCCGGCAAAGCCGGCCCTGTGCGCTTACGCGTCCGCTGGGCGCGCGAGTCGAGCGCATTCGCGACTGCGCTGTTCTCGCAGAAGGGCGACCACTCGCCGCGCCTGGCGCCGTTAGGTCGTAAGTCCAGGGGGGCGGTACGAGAT
>CADDZP010000369.1 GCA_902812475.1 Actinomycetota bacterium
CCGGGTGACGACTGCGCGCCGCCCCCCGACTTCGGACGGCCAGAACGCCCACCGGCCCAGGAGCAGGGTGGCTGCGGGCACCAGCATCGAACGGACGACGAAGGTGTCGATCAGGACGCCGACGGCGATGGCGAAGCCGATCTGGCGCAAGTCAGGGAGCGGCGCCAGCAGCAGGGCAGCGAACGTGCCCACGAGGATGAGGCCGGCCGAGGTGATGACGTGGCCGGTGAGCACGAGCCCCCGTAGGGAGGCATCGTGCACCTCATGGCCGGCGTCCGCCTCCTCGCGGATACGGCTCATGATGAAGATGTTGTAGTCGGCGCCGAGGGCCACGAGGATGATGAACAGGAACGGCGGTAACCAGAAGCTGATGCCGCTGGCGCCGAAGATGCCCTGGAACACGACGACGGTGAGCCCCATCGCTGCGGCATAGGAGAGCAGCACCGTCGCCAAGAGATAGAAGGGCGCCACCAGCGAGCGCAGCAGCAGGGCGAGGACGATGAAAATGCCCCCGACCAGGAAGCCGACCATCTTGCGGAAGTCGGCGTTGCCCAGCTCTTGCATGTCGACGAAGAAGGAAGCCGGACCGCCGACGGCGATGTGGGCGCCGGATAGTGACGTCCCCGCGAGGGCGCGGTTGGCGACACCGTCGATCCCCTTGATCACCCCGAGTGCGCCGGGCTCGAAGGGGTTCTGGCGCAGAGAGACGACCAAGCGGGTCGACGTGCCGCCGACTCCCTGGAAGTAGCTGCCGAGGCGCTCGGCGATCGCGGGGTAGGCGCGCAGCATCGACGCCGTGAACCGCAGCCCCCCCGGCCTCGCCATGGCGTTGTACAGCGGTGTGACGTCGACCTTGTTCGGGTCGAGACCCAGCGCAGCCGGCGAGGTGGACCCGCCCGTGAGCCGTTGCATGGTCTCGGCCGTGAGTGGTGCGCCGGCGGGCTGGGTGATCGAGCGCACCTCGCCGATCCCTGGGCTTTGGCGGAGGGCGTCGGTAACGCGGTCGATGTCGGCGAGGTGCTGGTCGTCGAGGATGGGCCCGGGCGTGGAGACGACTACGTAGATCGGCGAGACCATGCCCGCCGGGTAGTGACTGGCCAGCGTGTCGAACCCTGTTCGGGCGTCGGCGCTGGCCGGCAGGGCACGAATGAGGTCGAAGGACTGGCGGAACCAGCCCAGCCCTGAGGCCGGCAACAGCAGCAGAAGCACACCGGCCAGCAGGAGCTCGCGGGGGCGGGCGCGTACGGTCGACGCCAGCCGCTCCCAACGGGGGGAGTGGCGGTCACCCTCGGTTCGCACGCGCTCGAGGGTCGAGGGCCAGAACGTGAACCGCCCCGCCAGCTTCAACACGGCCGGGGTCAGGGTGAGGCCCGCTAGCAACGTGATGAACACAGCGACGCCCATCGCCGGGCCCATCGTGCGGAAGATGCCGAAGCGGGCGGTGAGCTGGGAGAGGAAGCCGACGATCACCGTTGCCGCTGACGCCGTGATCACGGCGCCGATGACGCCCATCGTGCGCCGCACGGTTGCGGGCACGTCGTCGCCACGGTGGAGCTCCTCGCGGAAGCGGGAAACAATAAACAGGCAGTAGTCGGTGCCGGCGCCGAAGATGATGACGACCATGAACGTCCCGACCAGGCTCGCCACCTTGAACCCCTGTTGAGCCAGCAGGGCGACGACGCCGTTGGCGACGACGAAGGCGACACCGATCGTGAACAGCGGCACGAGCGGTGCCAGCGCCGAGCGGTAGACGAGAACGAGGATCAGCAGCACCAACAGCACGCTCACGATCGCGGTGCGCCCGAAGGAGTTGAGGATCGCCTTGGCCTGATCCGCAGCGAGGCCGCCGACGCCGGTCACGTGCTGCGCGAGGCCCGGTGGCGCAGAGGCGCCCAGCTGATCGCGAAGGTGCCCGATGAAGGTGTTCGCCCGCGACGTGAACGGCGCTGACTGGAAGCCGACGACCAGTAGTTCGGCCTTGCCGTCGGGCGCGCGCAGCACCGGTGCCAGGCTCGGATCGGCAGCCGCCGACTGCACGGACTTCACGTCGGAGGCCATCGCCGGCGAGCGGAGCAGCGCGGTGAGGTTGGCGATGTACGCGTGGTCGGCGTCGGTGAGCGGGGTCTTGCGGCTGAGCACGATGACGGCCGAGTCGAGGGTCGGGTCCTGCGGATAGAGGCGCCGTATGAGGCGGTCGGCGCGCTGGGAGGGTGAGGAGGCGGGAAGGAAGCTGGTGGTGTCCTGCACCCCGACGTCCTGGAGCGACGGGGCGACGGCGACCAAGACCGCCGCTGCGAGGAGCCACGCAGCCAGCACCCACACCGCATGGCGTTCGACGGCAGCAGCGAGGCGCTCGTAGAACCTCAGCATGGCGCCGTGGTGGTCGGCGCCGGCGAGCCGGACCCAGGCGCGTCATGGGCTGCCACGGACGGGCACGGCCCGAGCAACGGCCGGAGCAGCGCCGAGATATCGGAGGTCTGCCGGCGGGGCTGTTCAGTGCGCGGCGCGTCGGCGCCCGAACCGCACCCGACGCCGACCGATAGGACGATCATTGCGCCAGCCGCCGCCAATTGGCGTGTGGCCTCAGCCACGATCCTTACGCGCCAGCCCGTCGAGGAGGACGCCGGTGAGGTGCTTGGCTGCCTGCTTGGGATCCAGGGGCGTTCCGCGGATCAGATAGTGCAGGCCCGTGATGGTCACGGCGCCGAAGATGGCCATCGACGTGGCCACCGGGTCCTGGACTTTCCGAAGAGATCCGTCGGCGGCGCCTTCGGCGAGCACGCGCTCGACGGGTGTGTAGAAGGCGTCCGCCACCGCCACGGCGATCTCGGGGACGCGTCCGGCGCGCCCCAGGTCGGCGAGCAGTGCCTGGCACACAGCGGGCTGCGTGGCCATGACCCGCAGCTGGGCCGTCACGATCCCGACGAGTCGCTCGCGCGCCGTTCCCGGCGCCTCGGACGCCACTGCGACAGCGCCCGCGATCTCGGTGAGCAGGTCGGTCAGGAGGAAGGCGAGGATCTCCTCCTTGCCCGTGAAGTAGTAGTAGAGCGTCGCCTTGGGGATGCCGCTGGCCTCAGCCAGCTCCTCGATCTTGGTCTGGTCGAGTCCGCGCTCGGCGATGGGGACGGCCGCCGCCTTGAGCTTGGCGGCAATCGTGCTCGGTACGGGGCGCATCGGCTCTCCTGGGTTGCCTCCGGAGTTTGTACTCACGGTACAACCTCCAAACCCAAAACGTCAGATCAGACTCCGGCGCAGAGAGCCTCCTGTTCGCGGGTGCCAAAAGCGAACATGCGAGGCGTGCGCCGCGTCCGCGCTCGATGGCGCATAGCGGCTGCGCGTTCGCTACCACGGAGGCAGGAACGACGGTTAAGACGTGCCGCGGGGCGAGAACTCATCGCGAGCGCGCGCCCGATGCGGCGAGCCACGCTGCCGAATCGTGTGCCCCAGAAAACGCAGTCGACCGGACGGGTGAACCCATCTCCGAACATCCCATGTGTGAAGCGCTCCGCCGCACACGCTCACGCAGCGGTTCAGGCTCGGGCTGCTGACAAGAGGGAAGGCGGGCTTGAAGCGCGAGTCGCCGGCGCGCACAGCCGCGCTCGATGTTCA
>CADDZP010000370.1 GCA_902812475.1 Actinomycetota bacterium
CCTACCCCACCGGGCCCGACGGACGCGGATGAGCGGCGACGCCGGGGCTGGCGGCCAGTCGGGCCCGGTGGGGTAGGCGGCGATGAGCGCCGGGCGACCGTCGGGGCGACCGGGGCACGGGGCGAGCAGCCAGCGTCGGAGTCCGGTGCCGGTCGTCGTGCCGCCGTGGAGAAGGCGGGCGTGCAGTTGAGCCCCCGCCTCCAGCTCCACGAACCCCAGCTGACGCTCGACGGCGCGGACGGCGGGCAGTCCGGCGCGGGCCGGCAACCGGACCTCTACCTCCGCGCAGGACCCGGTATTGGCGTAGAACCCGTCGCCGATGGTCGTGAGCTCGGGGCGGCTGCTCGCCGTCGTGACCAGGCCGGCGGCGCCGTCGTGCACGACTGCACGTGCCCGGGCCCGCCCCGCCTCGTTGTCGGCGCCCGCCGCACCCGGCTCGACGCCGACGACGCGTTCGCCCTCGCCGGTGTCGAAGTGAAGCTCGACAGCGGTGCCGATCTGCGCGCCGAGCACCTTCGTCACTTCGGCGCCGAGGCGCTCGTCGGTCGCCAGGGCGGCGTCGAGGTCGCCGGCCAGCACGACGAGGTGGTGGTCCGGCCCGTCGGCGAACGCCCGTAAGGAGTTGCGGAGGCGAGTGTGGGCGGCGACGACCCGCTCGACGCTGGGATCGGCCATGCCCGCCAGGTCAAACGTGTCGCCGCCGAGCACGACGACGCCGGGACCGGTCCAGTCGTCGACGGCGCGGACGACCTCGGCGGCGGCGAGGCGCGCCGCCGGTGTGTCGGTCTGACCGAGTCGCAGCGGGCCAACGACGAGCACGCGGCCGCCGGCCGGAACCGACAGCTGCAAGCGATTGGCCGCTAGTCGGAGAGGCGCTTGTCGAGAGCCTCGAGCTGGTCGCGCAGCTTCTGTGGCAGGTGGTCGCCGAGGAAGTCGAAGTGCTCTTCGATCGACGGCACCTCCGCCCTCCACTCGTCGGCGTCGACCTTGAGCAGTTCGGCCACGGCTTCCGGTGAAAGGGGGAGGCCGTCGAGGTCGAGGTCGTCGGCGGTGGGGACGTAGCCGATCGGCGTCTTCGCCGCCCCGGCGTCGCCTCCGTTCACCCGCTTGAAGACCCACTCGAGGACCCGGCTGTTCTCGCCGAAGCCCGGCCAGAGGAACTTGCCGTCGGCGCCCTTGCGGAACCAGTTCACGTAGAAGATCTTGGGCAGCTTCTGCGCGTCGGTCTGACGCCCGATGTCGAGCCAGTGGCCGAGGTAGTCGGCCATGTTGTAGCCGCAGAAGGGCAGCATGGCGAAGGGATCGCGGCGGAGCTTGCCGACGGCGCCGGCGGCGGCGGCCGTCGTCTCCGAGGCCATGATCGAGCCGAGGAACACGCCGTGGTCCCAGTCGAACGATTCGTGGATCAGGGGCACCGTCGTCGAGCGCCGACCGCCGACGAGGATGGCCGAGATCGGCACGCCCTTCGGGTCCTCCCACTCGGCGGCGATGGCGGGGTCCTGGGCGGCGGGCGCCGTGAAGCGGGCGTTGGGATGAGCGGCCGGGGTGTCGGACTGGGGCGTCCAGTCGTTGCCCTTCCAGTCGGTGAGGTGGGCCGGCTTCTCCTCGGTCATCCCCTCCCACCAGACGTCGCCGTCGTCGGTGTAGGCGGTGTTGGTGAAGATGCAGTTGCCATCGAGGGTGAGCATGGCGTTGGGGTTCGTCTTCATGCTCGTGCCCGGTGCCACGCCGAAGAACCCGGCCTCGGGGTTGATGGCGTAGAGGCGCCCGTCGTCGCCGAACTTCATCCAGCAGATGTCGTCGCCGACGGTCTCGACCTTCCAGCCCGGCAGCGTGGGCACGAGCATGGCCAGGTTGGTCTTCCCGCACGCCGACGGGAAGGCGCCCGTCACGTACTTGGTGTCACCCTCGGGCGACGTCAGCTTGAGGATCAGCATGTGCTCTGCCAGCCAGCCGTCGTCGCGGGCCATGACCGAGGCGATGCGCAGGGCGAAGCACTTCTTGCCGAGGAGGGCGTTGCCGCCGTATCCCGACCCGTAGGACCAGATCTCCCGCGTCTCCGGGAAGTGGACGATGTACTTGTTGTCGCTGTCGCACGGCCACGCCACGTCCTGCTGTCCGGCCTCGAGGGGGGCGCCGACCGAGTGCAGGCACGGGACGAACTCCCCGTCGCCGAGCGTGTCGAGGACGGCCTGGCCCATGCGGGTCATGATCCGCATGTTGACGGCGACGTAGGCCGAGTCGGTGAGCTGGACGCCGATATGGGCGATGTGGCTGCCGAGGGGCCCCATCGAGAACGGCACCACGTACATGGTGCGACCCCGCATCGAGCCTTCGAACAGCTTGCGCAGCGTGTCCTTCATCTCCGCGGGCGGGCGCCAGTTGTTGGTGGGGCCGGCGTCTTCTTCCTTGTCGGAGCAGATGAACGTGCGGTCTTCGACCCGGGCGACGTCGGCGGGGTCGGAGCGGGCCCAGTAGCTGTTGGGCCGCTTGGCGTCGCTGAGACGCGTGAACGTGCCGGCGTCGACGAGCTCCTGGGCGAGGCGGTCGTACTCGTCGGCCGAGCCGTCACACCAGTGAATGCGGTCGGGCTGGCACAGGGCCGCTACTTCGTCGACCCAGTCGAGGAGCTTCTGGTTCGTCGTCCTGGCGCCGTCGGTCACTGGTGCATCCCCTTCGATGTTGCTGTCACGCTTCCCGCCAAAGTCACGGTTCAACCGGGGGCGGCCCGGTGGGCGACCCCATGTCGACCTCAGATCCGAGTCGCAGGCGGGTCGCCCTGTTCTGCCCGTCGAGCTCGAAGATCACCCGCTGGCCTTGGCGCAGCATGCGGAAGATGGAGCCCTCGAGCGCGTTCGGCGCCAGGTCGTACTCGCTGCGGTCGGTGTCTCGAACGAGCACGCCATCCCCCGTCCCCGGGTCGTACGACTTGATGACTCCCTGCACAAACGCGGCCCTCCACTGCCTACGCTCGGAGCATGGACCCTACCGGAGCGCAATTCTGACCAACGAGTTCTCGGTCATCGCCCGGCTGCGTGAGCGCTTCGCCGACATCGGCGACGACGCGGCCGTGGTGGAGCCTCCGCCCGGGCCACTGCTCTTGGCAGCAGACGCCGTCGTGGCCGGCGTCCACGCGCCGCCGGACCTCGCGATCGAAGACATCGGTTGGAAGGCGGTCGTCGTCAACGTCAGCGACATCGCGGCCATGGGCGGACGTCCGCTCCACCTGCTCGTGACCGTGGCTGCCCCTTCGGGCTGCGATCTCGACGGCCTGTTCGACGGCATCGCCGAGGCGTCGCGCGCCTATGTCTGTCCAGTCGTGGGTGGCGATCTCACCACGGCTGACTCCTTGGTGGTCACCGTGGCTGTCACGGGAACGGTGGACGGCACCGCCTCGCCCGTCACCCGCTCGGGCGCGTCTGCGGGCGAGGCCATCTACGTCACCGGGCCGCTCGGGGCGGCGGCCGCCAGCGGGTGGACGCGCCGGCCTCTCGCCCGAGTGGCCGAGGGCGTCGATGCCCGGGGTGCGGGCGCGACGGCGATGATCGACGTGTCCGACGGCCTGCTCGCCGACCTGGGCCACATCGCCGACGCCGGACT
>CADDZP010000371.1 GCA_902812475.1 Actinomycetota bacterium
GCAACCGTCAGGGCTGGCGGGTCGTCGTCGTCAAGGACGCCGACACGCGCCGGGCCCTGCGGGACCTGTACCTGCCCGGCTGGTACGAGTACCTGGCCATGCGCGAGGCGGACCTCGTGCCGTGGGCGCCGGTCACCGACCCCGACGCCGAACGCAAGTCGTTGCTACGGAGCGACGCCATCGCCGCCGAGGCGGCGTCTCGGGGCGGCGGCTTCGCCGAGCACCTCGACCAGGTCCCGGTACTGCTCGTGGTGCTCGCCGACCTGCGGGCGCTGGCCGCTGTCGACCGGGGCTTCGAGCGCTACACGATGGCAGGCGGGGCCTCGATCTACCCGTTCCTGTGGAGCGTCCTGCTGGCCGCCCGGGCCGAGGGCCTGGGTGGCGTGATCACGACGATGGCCATCCGCCGGGAGGCGGAGGTCAAGGGCTTGCTCGGCGTCCCCGACGAGCTGGTCGTCGCCGGTGTCGTCGCCCTGGGCCGGCCCGTCCACCAACCGCGGCGGCTGACCCGCCGACCGGTCCCTGAATTCGCCACCGTCGACCGCTTCGACGGCCCACCGTTCGACATCTGAGGCCCTACACTCCGCCGTCTATGCCCGTCACCTACGCCGTCGCCAACCAGAAGGGCGGCGTGGCGAAGACGACGACCGTCCACGCCCTGGGCGCAGCGCTCGCCGAGCAGGGACGGCGCGTGTTGCTCGTCGACCTCGACCCCCAGGGCTGTCTCACGTTCTCGTTGGGCCTCGATCCCAACGCCCTCGACAAGTCGTTGCACGACGTGTTCGTCCACCGTGTCCCCGCGACAGAGGTGCTCCTCAAGGTGGGCGAGGTCCACGTGCTGCCGGCGAGCATCGACCTGGCCGGCGCCGAGGTCCACCTGCTCACCCGGCCCGGTCGCGAGTACGCGTTGTCGCGCGCCCTCGACCCGATCAAGAGCGATTACGACGTCGTCCTCATCGACTGCCCGCCGTCGCTGGGCGTGCTCACGATCAACGGCCTCACGGCGGCCGACGAGATCCTGGTCCCGCTGCAGTGCGAGACGCTCAGCCACCGCGGCGTCGGTCAGCTGCTCGAGACGATCGAGGACGTGAAGTCCTACACCAACCCCGCTCTCAAAGTGCGGGGCGTGGTGGCCACCATGTTCGACAGCCGCACCAGGTTGGGCCGTGAGGTGCTCGACGACGTGCGTACCCGCTACGGCGTCACCGTGCTCGAGCCGCCCGTGCCCAAGTCGGTGCGCGTGGCCGAGGCCCCCGGCCGTGGCCGCTCGGTGCTCGAGCACGCCGCCCGCTCGAGCAGCGCCGAGGCCTACCGTCAGCTCGCCGCGTCCCTCGAGGTCGCCGTCGCGTGAGCGAGCGGGGCGAGCGCAACGGCAGGGACGCCTTGTTCGGTCCGGTGGCGCCGCCGATGGACTTCCGCCCACCGGCCGCAAAAGGAAGGCAGGCACTGTTCTCGGCGGCACCGCGACGCAAGGGAACGGTCGTGGTCGAGTGCTCGCAGTGCGACGCCCGCACCCCGCTGCCCCTGCCGCAGCTCGGCGTGCAGATGCTGCCGTCGGTCTGGATGCCGTGGCGCCCGTTCTCCCGCCTGATGCGCTGCCCGGCCTGCAGCCAGCTCGCCTGGTGCAAGGTCCACTGGCGCTCGCTCCTCGACTAGCCCACCGTTCTTGGCGCAGAAATGTGCGCTCAGCGCACATTTCTGCGCCAAGAACGGGGGTTGGGTCAGTAGTAGCGGAGCTCGACGGTGTTGCCGTCGGGATCCTTGATGTAGAGCGAGGTGGCGTCGCCCTGGGCGCCCCAGCGGGTGTCGGGTCCGTCGACGACGTCGAAGCGGCCGCCGGCCTTGATGGCGTCGAAGTCGGCAGGCTCGACGACCAGGCAGATGTGGTTGGCGTTCTCTCCTGTGCGCGGGACCTGGAGGAGGTCGATCACCGTGTGGTCGTTGACGCGCACCGACGGGAAGAAGACCTCGTTGTTGCGCCACTCCTCGACGCGCTCGGGCTTCAGGCCGAGCTCGTCGCAATAGAACGCGATCGACCGCTCGGGGTCTTCCACGTTCAGCACGACGTGGTCGAAGCCCGTGACCTTGAACGTGCTCACGTCGTTCGCTCCAAGACCTCCAGCGCCGCCCGCTCGCCCGAACGTATGGCGCCGTCAATCGTGCCATGGCTGATGGTCGCCGTCTCGGTGCCGGCCCAGTGGATGCGGCCGACGGGCCTTCGCAGCGCGGGACCGAACTGGCTGAGCACGCCGGGCGCCAGGTGCGCCATCATCCCGCCGCGTGACCACTGCTCGTTCGCCCACTCGTGGTCGTGGTAGTCGACGGGCTGGCGGGCGCGCGGTCCGAAGCGGCGGGCGTACTCGTTGACGACGGCCCGTCGGCGCTCGTCGTCATCGAGGGCGCCGAGCTGGCGGGCGTAGGGGCCGAAGGCGAAGCCCATGATGAGGCCGGGCTGGCCCGACGGGGGCGAGGCGTCGAGCGTCATCTCGACGGGCGAGTCGGCCCCCACCGTTTCGCCGGCCAGTCCGTCGGCCCGCCAGAAGGCGTCGTCGTAGACGGCGATGGCCTTGAACACCGATCCCGCCGGCATGCGGTCGAGGAGTTGCGCCTTCTCGGTCGGCAGCGGCGGGTCGTAGGCGAGGAGGGCGGCGATGCCAGGCGGGACGGCGAGGACGACCCTGCTCGCCCTCACCGTTGCGCCGCCGGCGTGGACGGTCACGCCGTCATCGTCCTGGGTGATCGAGCGCACGGGCGTGTCTAGGCAGAGCGAGAGGCCGAGCTCGTCGGCCATGCGGTTGGCGATCGACTGGGCACCGTTGACCAGCTGGTCCTGCTGGTACCCGCCCTTGGTGGACAGCAGGTTGTTGAGCCCGCCGGCCGAGCGGATGAGGTACAGCACGTGCAGCAGCGAGACCTCGCCGGGGTCGGCGCACATGGTGCCGCGGACGGTCGCGCCGAGGAGGTGGCGGCCGAGGGGCACGTGGGCATGGCGGGCGAGCCACGCGCCGGCCGACTGCTGGTCCCACCGCCGGCAGCGTGAGTCGAGCCATGGGTCATCGAGCGGCACGCGCTTGGCCATGGCGTCGAGGCGGGTCATGCCGATGCCGAGGCTCGCGACGGCGAGAGCGTTGAGCTTGGGGATCAGGCCCGCGTAACGACGGGCCTGGCCCTCGACGGTGATGACCTTCTCGCCTTCGTAGTGGGTGGGAAAGGTCTCGAGGCCGAACTCGCTGACGAGCTTGTGGACGGCGTCCTGATTCGGGCCGATGAAGGTGCCGCCGAGGTCGAGACGGAAGCCGTCATAGGGCTGGGTCCACACTCGGCCGCCGACCCGGTCGCGTGCTTCGAGGACGACGACGGTCTTGCCGGCGCCGGTCAGTCTCCTGGCTGCCGTCAGGCCCGCGTAACCGGCACCGACGATGCAGGCGTCGGCTTCGTGCGTTGGTTGCTCCATCCCTTGCCGTTCATCCTCGCACGGCTTCTTCCTCGCGCGCCCCTCGCCCGCCCGAGCGGGTCCTGTCCGGGTGGGAACCCTTCCCAAGCCGGGCCCCTCCCGCTCCGCTTCGCTCCGCGGTGGCCCTCCCCGCCTGGGCCCCTTC
>CADDZP010000372.1 GCA_902812475.1 Actinomycetota bacterium
CCCCAGCACCGGCACGCGCGCATTCGTCGCCGCCGGCGGTGTTCACCAACGCGCCGCGCTCGTTCGTCCCTGCGAGCGCCAAGCGCTCCGCCGGTGACACCGCCGCCATCGCCGTCCTGCTCGGCATCGTCCTCCTCTGGCTGGCAAGGGACGCGGCCGCCAGCGGCGGCGCCCGCCGCCTCCGCCTCTCCCTCTACGACGCGCCCAGGCCGGGCGAGGCGATCGTGGGCGCGAGAACAGGCACCCCGCCTCCGATCCGCTGACGGCTGTCAGCGGACGAGGTCGGCGGGCACGACCCGCACGGCGAAGGGCGCAGTGGCTTCGTAGGCCTCGTCGCCGGCCACGTGGGCCGCTTGCGCGTACGCACCATCGACGAGCTCGAGCACGGTGAGGCTCGGCTCGTCGGGATCGACGAGCCAATACGAGGGCACGCCGACGCCTTCGAAGGCCAACCGCTTCGTTCCCGGTCGATCCGAACAGTGCTCGGCGACTGCACCTCTACCACGAGCAGCGGCGTTCGCCGGAGGTACCTCTCCTCGTAGTCCTCACGGCGGGCAACCACGATGTCGGGTTCGAGCACGGTCAGGTCGCTGACCTTGTAGTCGAGCGGCCCCGGGAGGACCTCGACATCGGACGGCGCGGCGTCGTCGAGCAGTCGCAACAAGCGCATTGCGGCGCGCTGGTGCACGAGCTTCGGGGCGGGGGTCACGATGAGGACCCCCTCGATGAGCTCGTAGCGGTGCCCGTCCTCCGGCATCGCCTCGAGGTCGTCGTAGGTGAGCGGCTTGCCCCACGGCAGGACATGCGTCACGCCCATCAGGCTAGTGACGCGGCTTCGTCCCAGCCGCGGCCGCCGCCAGCGAGATCGGTCGAGCGGACGGCGGCGGGGTCCCCGAAAGCCGCGATCCGAAGCGGTTCGTCGTCATGTTTCATCGCGCTCTCCAGTGTCCAAACGGTGGGGGGGAGCGCGTTCGAGGAAGCTGCGTCAGCTGACCGTCTTGTGGACGGCACGGCGCGTGTCGAGGGACGCAACGTCGGCAGCAGCTGTGCCCGCCGCCCAGCCGTCGTGATCGTGGGCCGAGAAGCGCGTGCGATCGAGGTGCGGGAACGCCTCACGCACGGCGGCCTCGGCTGCCGTGCGCCTCTCGGCCAGGACGGGCAGCAGACGTTTGGATCCGTGCACGTCGGCAGCCGTCCTCGCCGCCTCGTCGTTCGCCTGCCGCAGACGCTCGCCGATGCGGATGGCATAGGCCGCCAGGAACGCCTGGCGGAACGAGCGCGTTCGGGCGGAGCGGTCGGCGGTCGATCCTGCGGCCGCCATCGCCGATGCGGCCTGAAACAGGAGCGACGTGAACAGCAGCTCGACGATGTCGAGGTCGTCGTCTGCCCCGAACACCGTCGACCATCCCAGATCCGGCGACCACACCGCCCTGCACCGGTTGGCGCCGACCACCTTGCCGAGGAGGAGCGACTTCTCCTTGGCGTACGGGTCCTCGACCACCACCCGCCGACCGCTGACTCCGGCGCCCGCACCGACGCCCGCGGTGGCGTCGAGGAGGGCCCGGTCGATGGCGTAACGGGTCATCAGCTCCTGGGCCTTGGTCGTGAGAGCCTCGGCCTCCTCGGGGAACGTCGTCGATTCGGCCTTCGCCAGCAGGGCCCGTACCCGCTCGAGCATACGGCCGTCGAGCGCCCGAGGGCGCCGTTCCGCCGAGCGCAGGGCCGGGAGCGGCGGGAGCGAGGCGACCAACACCAGCACCTCGATGACGTGGTGCACCGCGTAGGACCGACCGATGCGCAGCCGCCGGGCGAGGTCGTCGACGAATGTTCCGTCTGTGGCCTCGTCGAGCGCGTCGAAGACGCGGCCATGCGCCTTGCCCAGTCGGCGGCGGACGTAGCGCGCCAGCACCACGTCGTCCCAGCCACGGTCAGCAGCGGCCGCCATGTCGCGCCGGACGTACCGGGCCGCGACGGCGTCGACAAGGGCATCGCCCTCGGACGCCAGCAGATCCTCGACCTCGAGAACCGTGTCGTGGTCGCGATCGCGAAGCGCGCACACCGCGGTTGTGAGCATGCGTTCGACGTCGTCGGCGTCGACGACCGACCGCACCGCCGGCTCGGCCCACGGCGTCATGCGGCGGCGCTCGCGTGCCCGTTGCGCCGCCGCCTGCCGGCGCTTCTTCTGCCGCCGCCGATCACGGTCGTTCGTACCCATGCCGCCGATCATCGCAGCGGCGTACGACAACAACAGGACCCGCTCACGGATCAGACGGCCTCGAACGGGCCGGTGTCGTCACAGCTCGGCACAAAGAAAATCGACGTCACACCTCCGGCGCCGGTACGCGCCGTAGCATCTCGGCATGCCGGCCGAGAAGGTGCGCCTCCGCATCGGCAACCTCGCCAAGGCGGTGCTGGTCAGCGGCCAGGCGTACCAGGATGCCAAGGACGCCCTCAATGAGTTCGTCTCCAACGCGGCCGACGAGTACGCCGAGGCCGGCCGCCGCGGCGAGCGCATCTCGATCGTCCTGCGCCGCAAGGGCCGCCACCCGCTGATCGCAGTCGACGACTGCGGGCGGGGCATGAGTCCCGAGCGGCTCCGCCAGGTCGCAAAGAGCTTGTTCGAATCGGCAAAGGCGGGCGACGACCGCACCCTCGGCGAGAAGGCGATCGGGATGCTCGCCTTCCAGCAGCTCGGTGGGCGCTGCGACATCGTCTCGCGGGCCGACGGCAGCGACGAGACTTGGGCACTGCGCCTCGAGCGCGGCAAGGCCACCGCCACCCTCGAACGGGAACGGCGCCGCGCCCGTCCCACCGCCGGCACCACGGTCTACATCTCCGATCTCGAGCCCGACGTCTTGCGCGTGCTGACCCAGCGCAAGGTCGTCGACTACCTGCGTGTGCGCCGGGGAACCGCCCTGGCTCGCGGCGACTACAGCATCGAGGTGATCGAGGGGCGCACGCCCGAGCTGGTGACGCCGGAGAAGCCCGACGGGGTCCGCCTGGCCGTGCCACCACGGGCCACGCTGTGGGGCCGCATCGAGTTCGCCCTCTACGTCGCCCCGGCCGACGGCAAACGGCGCCGGGTGGCCGTTGTCGGCCGGGCCGGCACGACGATCGTCGACGACCTGGCCGAGCTCGAGGAGTTCGACCACCGGCCCTGGTCGAGCGATCAGGTCCAAGGCCAGGTCGTGTTCGAGGCGCTGCAACAGACCGCCGGCCGCCGCGCCATCCTGCGTGACCGCGAGGCGTTTCCGATCTTCGTCGACGCCATCGCCGCGGTGGAGCCGGCGGTGACAGCAGCCGTCGAGCGGGTCAACGACGAGGTCGACCAGCAGACCGCCGACCGCCTCAACGACGCCGTGCGCCGCGTGTTCGCCCGAGTCCTCAAGGAGCTGGCCGACATCGACAACCCCATGCGCACTGGCATCGGCGCGACGCCCGGTGAGGGCGGGCTGCTCGTGCCGGAACCGTCGACGAATGGCAACGGCTCGGGCGCCGGCCGGGCCGACGGCGAGCCACCGCCGCTGCGCGAGCTCACACCGCCGCCGTCAGAGCCGGTGTCGCCCGAGCCGGAGCCGGCGTCCGCCCAGCCCGAAC
>CADDZP010000373.1 GCA_902812475.1 Actinomycetota bacterium
CCTCGGCGCCGTCGACGGTCTCGAACTCGAGCAGGGCCCGGGCCACGGCGTCGAGGCCGGCCCGGTTCTTGCGCAGCGCCTCGCGGGCCCGCTCCTCCTGCTCGCGCAGGATGTGCTCGACCTCCTCGTCGATGACGCGGGCGGTCTCGTCGCTGTAGTCGCGTGTGTGCATGAGATCCTCGCCGAGGAACACCATGCCCTGGGAACCCCACGCCATCGGCCCGACCCGGCTGGACATGCCCCACTCCCGCACCATCTTGCGGGCCAGCTCGGTGCAGCCGACCAGGTCGTTGTTGGCGCCCGTCGAGATCGTGCCGTACACGAGCTCCTCGGCGATGCGCCCGCCCAGGCGGACGACCAGCGAGTCGTCGATGTACGGGCGCTGGTAGATGTGGCGCTCCTCGAGGGGCAGCTGCTGGGTGACACCCAACGCCATGCCCGTCGGCAGGATCGTCACCTTGTGGACGGGATCGGCGTGCTCCATGACATAGGCGAGCACGGCGTGGCCGCCCTCGTGGTAGGCGATGACTTCCTTCTCCTGGTCCGACAGCGCCATTGAGTCACGGCGCTGACCCATGAGCACGCGGTCGCGGGCGTCGTCGAAGTCCTTCTGGTAGATCTCGTGCTCGCCCCGGCGCACGGCGTAGAGGGCCGCCTCGTTGACCAGGTTGGCCAGGTCGGCACCGCTCATGCCCGGCGTACCGCGAGCGACGACCTCCAGGTCGACGCCGGCGGCGATCTTCTTGTCCTTGGCGTGGACCTTCAGGATCTCGAGGCGTTCTTCCGCCTCAGGCAGGGGGACGACGATCTGGCGGTCGAAGCGGCCCGGACGCAGCAGGGCGGGGTCGAGGATGTCGGGCCTGTTGGTGGCGGCCATCATCACGATGCCCTCGGTGGTCTCGAAGCCGTCCATCTCCGAGAGCATCTGGTTGAGCGTCTGCTCCCGCTCGTCATGACCCCCGCCGAGACCGGCGCCCCGCTTGCGGCCGATGGAGTCGATCTCGTCGACGAAGATGATCGCCGGCGCCTGCTTGCGGGCCGTCTGGAACAGGTCACGCACCCGGGCGGCGCCGACGCCGACGAACATCTCCATGAAGTCCGAGCCGGTGATCGACATGAACGGCACGCCTGCCTCGCCGGCCACAGCCCTGGCGATGAGCGTCTTGCCCGTGCCCGGGGGGCCGACCAGCAGCACGCCCTTGGGGATGCGGGCGCCGATGTCTCGGAACTTGGCCGGCTGCTTGAGGAAGTCGACGACCTCGGTGATCTCCTGCTTGACCCCGGTGTAGCCCGCCACGTCGTTGAACGTGGTCTTGGGCTTCTCGGTGGAGTAGGTCTTGGCGCGCGAACGCCCGATCGACATCAGCCCCGTGATCTGGCCCTGGGCCCGTCTGCTCATCCAGACCCAGAAGCCGATCAACAGCAGGATCGGCAGGATCCACACCAGCGCCTGGCCGAGGATGTTCGAGCTGGGCGAGTGGAACGTGACCTTGACGTTCTTGTCCCTGAGCAGCTGCAGGTCCTTGTCCGGCAGCGTCGCCGGGCCCGTCGTCGTGAAGCTCTTTCCATCGGTGAACTGGCCGGTGATCTTGGTGGAGTGATCTTCGTAGACGTCGATGGACTTCACCTGGCCGGCGTTCACGCGGTCGAGGAAGTCGGGGATGTACTGGATCTGGTTCGACTTGCCGCCGCCGAGCAGGCTCGACAGCAGGAAGGCGATGACGACCATGGCGATCAACGCCCAGACGATCGGGCGCGACCAGCTCGACGGACCTGTCGGCATCGTGGGCGGCCGGCCCCGGCCGGGCTGCTGCTGTGGGCTCTGGGGCGGCGGCACGCTCACATCGTAGAGGGTGCCCCCCGCAACGCTCGGTTCACGCACGGAGGCTCGCCTCCTTTTCGACGAGCTTCGGATCCGTCGGATCCGAAGCGCCTTCGGCGCTGATCGAAAAGGAGACTCAGCATCCGCGTGGTGCAAAGCGCCCACAGCTAGCGTTCGCTCATGCACGGCTCCCGTCACTGCGTCCGGCCCGGGTGTGGGGCGATCGCCGAGGCGACGCTGACGTACCACTACGCCAGCCGCACGGCGTGGCTCGACGACCTCGACGGCGACGCCGACCCCTCGAGCTACGAGCTCTGCACCCAGCACGCCGACCGCCTCACCGTTCCCGTCGGCTGGAGCCGCGAAGACCGTCGCGGCACCGGCGCGCCGGTGCCCCAGCCCGTTCCGACGCGCGACGAGCTCTTCGACATCCCGCTGGCTGTTTGAAGGGTCGCCCTCCGTAGGGTGGAGGGATGGGCGTCGACCAGGGCCAGGTCGGTGAGCGCGCTCCCCGCTGGGGGCTCGGCGACGCCGCCATCGGGCTGCTCGTGGGCTGGGTGGCCACGGCGACCGTCCTCGGCGCGTGGGCCGGAGCGAGCGGTGCCAAGGGCTCGACGCCCAGCCTGAGCGCCCTCGCCGCGGGCGAGGCGGCCCTGTGGGTCGGTCTCCTCGGAGCGCCGATCTTCGCCAGCAGGCGCAAGGGCACCGGCCTGCTGGGCGTCGACTTCGGGTTCTCCCTCCGCTGGAGTGACCCGGCCGTCGGGATTCCCATCGGCGTCGCCTGTCAGCTCCTCATGGTGCCGCTGATCTACCTGCCGCTCCAGCAGTTCGTCAGCAAGCACGACTTGGAGGCGCCCGTCCGCCAGGTGACAGACACGGCCCACGGTGCCTCGTTCATCCTCCTCAGCATCGTCGTCGTCGTGGGCGCGCCGCTCGTGGAGGAGCTGTTCTTCCGCGGCTTGGTGCTGCGCTCACTCCAGCGCCGGGTCGGCGACACCTGGGCGGTCCTCGGCTCTGCGCTCGTGTTCGGCGTCGCCCACTTCGAGCTCCTGCAGCTGCCGGCCCTCGTCGCCCTCGGCATCATCCTCGGGATCATGGCCGTGTCCACCAAGCGGCTGGGTCCCGGCATCTTCACCCACGCCGCCTTCAACCTGGTGACGATGGTCGCCCTTGCTGTCCAGCGATGAATCGGCCGTTTGGCCGATTCAACCGGACGCCGTGATCTGCCGATACCAACAGCGACTTCGGAGGGTCACGCAGGAACGGGAGGGGCTTCGATGACGTGTCCGAATTGCCGTGGTGCTCGCCTCGTGCGGATCGCGCTCAAGCTCAAGGAGAGCCACGTCACGATGCACTCGTGCTCGCGGTGCGACACCCGCTGGTGGGATTCCGACGGGCAGCGCGTCGGGCTCACCAACGTCCTCGAGCTCGCCACAGTCCGCCGCTAGCCGACCGATTGCCAGGGGGCGCTTCTGATGACCCCGTCGGGAGTGTCAACATTGGAGTAGCCATGGCCGCTGCTCCGACAACCATCGCTGTCCGTAGCGCGCCGCGCAGCAGGACGGTGACCCGCTGGGCACGCCGGTCGGACCCCCGTGGCTGGTCGGCCGAGACGATCATCACCGTCGTCCTCATCGTCCTGTCCTGCCTCTACATCTTCTGGCAGCTGCGCCCCGACCTGCTGTTCAGGAACACACTGCCGGCGGGCGGCGACATGGGCGCCCACGTCTGGGGCCCGAACTACCTGCGCCACCATCTGCTCACGCACGGGC
>CADDZP010000374.1 GCA_902812475.1 Actinomycetota bacterium
GCCTGTGGGGCTACACGCCGACGCCGACCCACGCGGCCAGGTTGGCGACGCCCGCGCCGGCGAGCACGGCGTCGGCGTCCACGGCGGCGATGCGGGCCTCCAGCTCCCGCGTCCCCCACACCGCGGCCGTCTCCCACGCCGAGATCGGGGCCTCCTCGTCGACGGGCCACCGTTCGGCGTCCTCCCGCCATGACTCCGGGTCGACCCGCCGCCGCAGCCAGTCGGTGCGGTCGGTGCCCAGCCGCTTCAAGTAGTCGTCCTGGTCGGCGGGCTCGAGGTACCAGTGGCGGGCGAAGGCGTCGAAGTCGCCGCGGCAGGCGTCACGGGCCATCACCCAGAACTCGACGTCCTCGCCGTAGCCCTCGACCGGCGTCCCCCGGGCGAACAGTCCGCCGGGGTGGGCGCCCATCGGCGTCTCGGCCACGGCCAGCACGCGGTGGGCGGGGATGCGAACCAGGTCGGACCACGGCGACAGGTCGTCGACGACGGCCTCGACGGTGACTACCGCGCCCCGCCGCGCCGCCAGCGCGCCCCACACCCCTTCGAGCAGGGGCGGATTCACGGCCACGTTCCCGTCGCGGTCGGCGGCCACGCCGTGGACCAACGCCACGTCGGGGACCAGCGGCGCCAGCAGGCCGACTGCGCCGTATGGCGTGTCGACGACGGAGAATCCGGCGTTCTCCTCCATCGAGGAGCCCTGAAGAGAGCCGGTGACGACGGCGGGCAGACCCCGGGCCGCGGCTTCGAGGCGCTGGAGGTAGGTCAGGATCGACCAGTGCTCGACCTCGACGGCGCCGCTCTTGTACGCCTCCTGGAAGATGGGGTTGGGGGTGTAGGTCGGGAAGGAGTCACCGGAGTAGGCGGTGATCACCTTGTCGACGAGGCCGCCGCGGAAGAAGAGCGCGCCCAGCGAGGAGAGGCTCAGCATCACGAGGGTGAAGTGCGGGTCCGAGCCCCACGTCTGGCGCGCGAGCTCGCGAGCAGCCGCCGTCCATCGTGAGTGTCCGACCGTGAGCAGCACGGTGTCCCCCGGCCGGATGTTGCCGGCGACGGCGTCGGCGAGCGTCGTCTGCTTCAAGACGTCAACCTCGGAAGGGAACGGGATCGGCGTCGTCGCGTGTCTGGTCGACCACCTGGTCGCGCCACCAGTGCCGCCACGCGACGACGCGTGGTGACGACTCGAGCGTCAGCAGGTCGCCGGACCGGCAGAACTCGTCAGCGGCGTCGAGCAGGTACGCCACGCGCTCGGTGAGGTCGACCACCGTGTCGTCCGCAGGCAGCTCGAGATCGACGGTCTCCTGCCCCGCATCGGCAGCCTCCTCGAACCTGGCCCGGATGGCGTCGGCGCCGCGCGCGTAGCGCTTACGCAGTTGGCTCACCAGCTCGAGCAGCCGCTCGGGCACGGCGGCATTCACGCCGCTGCGCTCGCCGAAGGAGATCAACGCGAACTCGCGCGAGATCTCGTCGGCGTGCCGCGACGCTTCGAAGTAGAGGTCGACGGGCACCCCTAGCAACCGGACCGCGCGCGCCACAGGCGCACGTTATGGAGTTACCGCTCCAGGTGGAAGATCCGCACGGCGTTGTCGGCGCAGATCTTGGCCTTCTCGTCGGCCGGGATGTGGCCCATCATGTCGTTGATGGTCTTCCGCGAGTAAGGCCAGTCGTTGCCGTGGTGCGGGTAGTCGGTGCTCCACATGATGTTGTCCACGCCGGCGCCGTAGCGGTTGTCGATGCCGTTGCGGTCGGAGATGAACGTGGCGCTCATGTTCTTGAACCAGTAGTACGACGGCGGGTGGGTGAGCGGGATGTTGCCCCAAGAGCGGTTGCGCCAGTAGCGGTCGTCGATCTGCTCGAGGAAGTGGGGGATCCAGCCGACTCCCGTTTCGATCATCGATACGTGCAGCTCGGGGAAGCGCTCGAACACGCCGGTGAAGATCAGCTGGCCGATGGTGCTCGGCACCACGGAGAACACGCTGCCGAGGCCGGCGACCGCCTTGGCGTTCGCCTTGGCCGCCTTGCCACCGTAGATGCCCTTGTCGCCCTTGGCCCCGCCCCCGGCCGACGCCTTGGCGGCCGCCGCCCGCTGCTTCTGACGGGCCTTGCGCGAGATCAGGTTGATGTGGATGCACACCGGCATCTGTTCGTCGGCAGCCGCCGCCCAGAACGGGTCGTCGTCGTCGGAGATGGCGTCGCCGCCCGAGGGCCACATGGAGATCACGACCCCGCGGAAGCCGCGCGCCTTGGCCTTGCGCATGGTCTCGATGGCGACGTCGGTGCCGAGCGACGGGATCTGGGCCATGCCGACGAGCCGGGTGGGGTCGGGCGCCATGAACTCGTCGAACAGGAAGTTGTTGTACGCCTCGATGCCGGCTCGGACGAAGTCGTCGTCGTCGTCGCCGAGGAAGTGGCCGATCGTGCGCTGCGGCGGGAAGAGGATCTCGGCGTCGACGCCGTCGATGTCCATGTCCTTCAGGCGCTCGACGCCGTTGTAGCAACCGGCGCGGGCCTGCTCGTAGGTGACGCCCGTCCACCGGAAGTCGTCCCACGCCATGCCCGGCGTCGACACGAGCCCGATGGGGTCGGGGTCGGCCGTGCCGGCGAACTGCCAGGCGTCGCCGCCGTCGACGTCCTTCACCAGCTTGGGCGCCTTGTCCCGGTACTGCTTCGGCAGCCATGTCTCCCAGATGTCGGTGGGCTCCAGGACATGGGCATCGGCCGAGACGATCTCGTAGCCATTCATCGACGATCTCTCCCGTTTCCGTTCTCTGACGCTGGCGTCAGGTTAGCGGCGGGCGCAACCACCGGGCCACCCGATGTCGCCGCTCGAGGTTTCTTCACCGAAATTTGAAGGAGGAATTTCCGGCGGTGACTGCGAACTCTGTGCCCCAATGCGCAAAGGGCTGCTGTGCAGCGCCGCGCTGGCACTTCTGCTGGGTGCGGCATGCGGGGCCAAATCGACCCAGCCCCGCTACCTCTATTACCCGAGCGCGTCGGCAAGCTCGGGCGGCGCCGTCGATCAGGCAGCACCGGTTGACACCCTGCCCGGCGACACGTCCGACGACCCCGCTCCCGTCGACTACGTCGACGCCCGGCCGGCAATGGCCAACACGGCGCCCGCTCCCCCGCCGGCGCCGATCAACGTCGACTTCGGCGCCCGGGGTGCGATCGGACGCATCGAGATCCCCAAGATCGGGGTGAGCCAGCCGATGTTCGAGGGCACCGGTCTCGACGTCCTGGCCAACGGCCCCGGCCACTGGGCGGGCACGGCCATGCCCGGCGACATCGGCAACGCCGTCGTGGCCGGCCACCGCGTCACCCACACCCATCCCTTCCTCGACATCGACCAGCTCCAGCCGGGCGACCAGGTGGTGTTCACGACGGGCGGAGGACGGTTCGTCTACGCCGTCGACCGGTCGTTCATCGTGACGCCCGACGCAGTGTGGATCGCCGATCCGACGTCGGATCCGACGATGACGCTGTTCGCGTGCCATCCCAAGCACGAAAAGACCCATCGCTACGTCGTCGTCGGGCATCTGGTGTCGGCCCAGCGCACGGCGCCCCCGACCCCACCTCCGCCGCCCGCACGGCC
>CADDZP010000375.1 GCA_902812475.1 Actinomycetota bacterium
TCGGCGCCGAGGCCGCCCACCTAGTCGGACCTCGGCGCCGACGAGTGACCGACGCTGCGAGGGCCTGACGTGGCGCGCCCGACCCAGGAACTCCTCGATCGAGCGCGACAGGAGGACTGGTACCACAGCATCCAACTGACGCCCGACTTCGTCACCAGTGGTTGGTTCGATCTCCGTCCCTATGTCGACGCCTACGGCCTTCCCGAGCGGATGGACGGCCTACGGGCGTTGGACATCGGCACGTGGGACGGGTTCTGGGCGTTCGAGATGGAGCGCCGGGGCGCCGAGGTCGTCGCCCTCGACGTCGACGACGAGCGGGAGTTGGACTGGCCTCCGCGACGGAGACCGGCGCAGCCGTCGACCAAGCCCCGCGGGCGCGGGTTCGAGCTGGCGAAGGAGATACTCGGCTCATCGGTGGAGCGCGTCACCGTCAACATCTACGACGCCACGCCGGAGCAGCTGGGACGGTTCGACGTGGTGTTCTGTGGATCGGTCCTCATCCACCTCCGAGATCAACTGCTCGCGCTCGAGCGCATCGCCGCCCTCTGTTCGGACCGGCTCATCGTGGCCGAGGAGTACGACCGGCCCACGACGCTGCTCCCGTTTCCCGTCGCCCGCTATTGCGCCGACCGCGAAAGCGACATCGTGTTCTGGCTCCCCAACGTGCGCCTCTGGAAGCGCATGTTGTGGACGGCGGGGTTCGACGACGTGGCAGAGCGCACGCGGTTCAAGCTGTGGGACAGAACCCGGGCCTTCTACGTTCGCCACGCCGTGTTCCACGCGCGGAAGAACCGAACCTGAGAGCGCCGCTCAGCGCACGAGTCCCTCGGCGAACGGCACCTCGAACACTTTCTCGTGGAGGATTGGCCCGTGCCCGAAATAGCCGTCCTCGCCGAAGAGCTCGCCGTGATCGGACGTGACGATGACCCACGTGCCCGACGGAACGAGATCGAACAGCTTCTCCAACAGCCCGTCGACGTGCTGCGCGGCGCGCACCTGGCGGGCGCGCAGCATCTGCAGACGCTCGTCATCGAAGAAGTCCACTGGGTCGGACACGAGACGCCCGCCGATATTCTCCTCGTCCAGATGCTTGAAGATGCCGTGCACCCCTGAGATGTGGGGCCAGTCGGCGGGATCTTCGTCCGCGAGGGCGTAGGGGTAGTGCGTCTCACCCACGTTCAGCAGGTGGAACGACGGCCGGGTGCCGTCGAACCGCATCTGGTCGAGCATGGCCGCCATGTCGTTGTGTCGCGGCATCAGCTCATAGGTGTCGAAGCCGACGTTCACGGGCGTGTGGCGGTTCAATACCGGCATCGACACCAGGGCATGCGTCGTGTACCCGAGCGTGTCTCGCAGGTAGATCGGCAGATACATCGAGGGCAGCAGACGCTTGAACTCGATGTCGGCCACGCCCAGCCGCTCGGTGTACCGAACGAAGTCCCCCTTGTAGTACTCGGACGCGTAGACGTGCGGAGGACTCGAGTGGGGAAGCAGGCCCATGAGGAGGTTGTAGTGAGACGGCGCCGTCCACGACGCGTAGCTCCAGCGACGCTCCACGGGGCCCAACGTCGCGGCGCGCGTCGCCCCGGCGGCCAGGTAGCTGTCGTACCTGAGACTGTCGAACACGACCATGACGAGATTGCGAGCCGCGTCGGGTGGCGTCGGGCGCTCGGACATAGGACGACATTGTCGCTCGCGGCCGGCCGCGCTCCCGGGGCGGCGGCACCGTAGTGCCCGGCCGCGTGCGGACGGCCGTCGGTGAGACGGCGACGGGGTTCGAGCTGACGGGCGAGTCCACCCCGGTCGGCGAGCTCGCCTCCGGTGTGTGGGCCTCCCGTCACTTGCTCGGCATCCTCGCCCGCAAGGACTTCGTCGTCCGCTATCGCCGGGCCTCGTTCGGCCTGCTGTGGGCGGTGGCGGTCCCCCTCGTCCAAGCCCTCGTGCTCGCCGCCTTGCTCTCGAAGGTGGTGCGGTTCAGCACGAACGTCGACTACTCGGTGTTCGTCTACTCCGGCGTGGTGCTGTGGACGGCGTTCAGCAACAGCTTGAGCTCCGGCTCGGCGGCCATCGTCGACGGAGCGGACCTGTCGACCAAGGTGTACTTCCCGCGGGCCGTCCTGCCCTTGGTGTCCGTGTTCTCCAACGCCTACGGACTGCTCGTCAGCGTCGTGATCTTCGTGGTCATGGCCGTGGCCAGCGGCGTCGCCTTGCGACCGGGCTTCGTGCTCATCGTCCCCGGCGTGGCCCTCTGCCTCCTGCTCAGCGCCAGCTTCACCCTCGTCCTCGCCGGTCTGCACGTGTACTTCCGCGACGTCCGCTATCTGGTGCAGGCCGGACTCCTGGTCTGGTTCTACGCCAGTCCTGTGCTCTATCCGCTCCGGGCGGTCGGCGGGCTCCGTCCCCTTCTCGAGGCCAATCCCATGACGGGCGTCATCGAGCTGTTCCGGGCGGGGACGATCGGGGCCGACCCGGAGTGGCTGCGCACGGTCATGTTCTCGGTGGCCTGGACGGTTGTACTTCTCGTGACGGCAACGTTGATCCACCGCCGGTACAACCGCGTCTTCGTGGACCTCCTGTGACGGCCTCGGCCATCGCCGTACACGGGGTGGGCAAGCGCTACGTGAAGTATCAGGACGCGCCGCTGCTCATCACTGCACTGCGGGTGCGAGCCCGGACGAAACGGAGCCAGTTCTGGGCCTTGCGCGACGCCTCGTTCTCGGTGGACCCGGGCGAGAGCGTGGGCATCATCGGCCGCAACGGCTCGGGCAAGTCGACCCTCCTCCGGCTGCTGGCGGGCGTGACCGCTCCCACGGAAGGCTCGGTTCAGGTCCACGGACGGGTCGCGCCGCTGATCTCCGTCGGCGTCGGGTTCCACCCCGAGCTCACGGGCAGGGAGAACGTGTACGTCAACGCCACCGTGCTCGGGCTGTCACGCCGCCAGATCGACCAGCGCTTCGACGCCATCGTCGACTTCGCCGAGCTGCCCACGTTCATCGACACGCCGGTGAAGTTCTATTCATCGGGGATGTTCGTGCGGCTGGGATTCGCCGTCGCCGCCCACTGTGAGCCGGCGGTGCTCCTCGTCGACGAAGTCCTGGCCGTGGGCGACACGGCGTTCCAGCTCAAGTGCTACGAGCGCATGAACGAGCTGAAGGCGGCAGGAGCGACCATCGTCGTCGTCAGCCACAACCTGGCGGCCATCCGCCAGCTGTGCCCGCGAACGATCGTGCTGCACGACGGTGACGTGCGGTTCGACGGGCCGAGTGGCGGAGCCATCGAGATGTACCACGCGCTGTTGGGGCAAACCGGTACCGCCGACGGGCGCGCATCGGCCTTCGGAGACGGCGCCTTCTGCACCGTCGAGGCGTTCGAGCTTCTTCGTGCGGACGGAACGCCGACGCTCAACATCGAGACGGGGGAAGACGTGATGTTCCGGGTGAGCGTCCGCTTCCAACGCGGCGTCATCAACCCCGTCTTCGGCCTCGCCGTGTTCACGGCGGCTGGCATCCAGGTGTACGGGGAGACGTCGCCCTGGGCGGGCGGGTCGTTCGCCAACGGAGAGCGCGCCCACTTCGACGTG
>CADDZP010000376.1 GCA_902812475.1 Actinomycetota bacterium
ACCTGCAGGAGGGCAAGGTCGTGCTCGTCGACGTCAGCGGCCTGGGCTCCACCGAGGAGGTGCTGGTCGCCTCGTTCCTCACCCGCAAGATCCTCGACGAGTGGTCGTCGGCCTACCTCGAGCAGCCCGACCTGCACGAGCGCCTGCCCGTCGTCGCCATCGCCCTCGAGGAGGCGCAGCGCGTGCTGTCACGGAACCGCGACCGCGAGTCGAACGTCTTCCCCCGGGTGGCGCGCGAGGGCCGCAAGTTCAAGGTCGGGTTGTGCGCCGTGACCCAGCAGCCCAAGCTCCTCGACGACGAGTTGCTCAGCCAGTTCAACACGTTCTTCGTGCTCGGCCTGGCCGACGAGAAGGACCGCAACATCCTGCGCTCGTCGTCCAAGCAGGACATCAGCGCTCTCGGTCCCGAGATCCAGACGCTGATGCCGGGCGAGTGCCTGGTCGCCAACCTGGAAGCGCCGTTCGCGGTGCCCGCCAAGGTCCACCTGTACGACGACGTGGTGCGCTCGTGCGACCCGCCCCCCGACCGCCTCGAAGCTGCGCCGGCCAACGTGTCGGCGCTCGTCGATTGAGGCCGTCGTGCGCATAGCCGCCCTCGGCGACGCCCACCTCGGGCGGTCGTACCTGCCGTTCACGACGCCCGACGGCGTGAACCAGCGGGAGCGTGACTTCGAGGTCTCGTTCGAAGCCGCCGTCGAGCTCGCCCTGGCGCAGGATCCCGATCTCATCGTCTGGCTCGGCGACGTCTTCGACCACCCGCGCCCGACCTACCGTTCGTTCAGACTGGCCCAGCGCATGCTGGTGAAGATGCGCGAACACGGCGTGCCCGCCGTCGTCATCAGCGGCAACCACGACACGCCCCGCCTGCCGGGCACCGGCTCGCCGTATTCGGCGCTGGCCGACACCTTCTCCGGCACCGCTCACTTCGCCCACCGCCTCCAGTACGAACGGTTCGAGCTCCCGGGGTTGGCCGTGCACGCCGTGCCCCAGATGCTCACGGTCGAGGCCACCCTCGACGCCCTCGAGGAGGCCGCCCGGTCGCGCTCGGCCGATCGCACGAACCTCCTGCTGACCCATCCCCGGGTCACGCAGGTCGAGCCCCGCTACGCCGACATCAACGAGATCGAGGTCGACGCCGGCATGCTGCAGAGCGACCTCGTCCTCCTCGGTCACTACCACTTCCACACCCGGGTGGGCCGGGGGATCTGGTACGCCGGATCCACCGACACGTTCACCTTCGCCGACGACCCCGACAAGGCCAAGGGCATCGTCGTCCTCGACACCGACACCGGCGAGTGCACCCACGTCCCGCTCACCGGGCAGCGGCCGCTGGTCACGCTCGAGACCGTCCATGCGCTCGGGCTGTCGCCGGCCGAGGTGCAGGACGTCGTGTTCGAGCGCGCCGCGTCCGTGCCCCAGGGCGCCGTCGCCCGCCTCTACCTCGACGGCGTCGACCCCGAGGCCTACCGCCTTCTCGATCTGCAGGCCGTGCGCGGCGCCGCCGGCGCGGCGTTGCATCTGAAGCTCGAGCCGACCTTCGCGGGGGTGCTCGCCCAGGCCGATCTCCCCGAGCTCGAGTCGATGCCGGCCCGCTGGGACGCCTACCTCGACAGCCCCGGCACCGATCTCACCGGCTACGACCGTGACCGCATCCGCCGCCTCGGCCACGACTACCTGGCGGCCGCCGTCGAGGGAGCGGACGGGAGGTGACCGCCACAGCTCTCCTCGGCTTTGTGGACGTTTGTCGACGCTCTGGGCGCGCGAACGTCCACAAAGGAGGTCTGCCGTGAAACTGACCCGCGTCCGCCTCCGGAACTACCGCGTCTACGAGGAGCTCGACCTCGAGCTGCCGCCCGGGCTGATCGGCGTCTACGGCGCCAACGGCAGTGGCAAGTCGACTCTGATGGAAGCGATCAGGTTCACGCTTTACGGACGAGCGCGGACGTCGAACGACGAGATCCGCACGTCGGGGGTGAACGCCGACTGCGCGGCCGAGGTCGAGTTCGAGCACGAGGGCCACCTCTACGTGGTCAGGCGCACGATCTCGGGCGTCAACTCGACCGTGAAGGCCCAGGCTCACGCTGACGGCCTTCAGGTGGCCGAAGGCGTGCGGGACACGGCCCGTTACGTCCGCTCGATCCTCGGCATGGACGACGCCGCCTTCCGGGCGTCGGTGTTCGCCGAACAGAAGCAGATCGCCAGCTTCACCGGCCAGACGACGGGGGAGCGGCGCAAGCTCGTGCTGCAGCTCCTCGGGATCACACCCGTCGACCAGGCCAAGGACCAGGCCCGCAAGGACGGGCGGGAGGCCCAGCAGCAGTACGAGCGGGCCCGGGCTCTGCTCCCCGAGCTGGAGCCCCTGCAAGTCGAGCTCGCTGACGCCGAGGCGGCGGCCAGGTCGGCGGCCGAGGCCGAGGCGAACGTGCGGACCCGGGCAGCGGAGGCCGAGCGCGTCCACGCCGCTGTGCGCAAGGAACACGACCAGCTGCTGGTGACGGCGAACGAGTACGAGCGCGTCGTCGCCGAAGGCAAGTCGGTGCGCGACCAGCATGCAGCGGCCGAGAAGCGCGTCGCCGAGTTGACCGAAGAGCTTGGCGCCCTCGAGAGCGCGGCCGCGCAACTGTCGAAGCTCGAGCCCGAGGCGGAAGGACTGGTTGCTGCCGAACAGCGCTTCGCCGCCGTGCAGGCGGTCGAGCGCGCCAAAGCGGCGCTGAGCGACATCACGCTCCCCGAGCAGCCGGCCAAGCCCAACGACGACGCGAGCGACCAGGCGCGGCGGGCGGCTGAGGAGGTCGGGCGCAGCCTCAGCGAAGTGCAGGGCCGGCTGCGGGCGGCCACCGACGAACTGGGACGCGCCCGCAAGCAGGTCGAGAACGCCGACGCCCTGTCGGGCGAAGCCGACTGCCCGCTGTGTGGTCAGGCCCTCGGCGACGCCTTCGAACAGGTGCAGCACCACCGGGCCGAGGAGCTGAAGCGGGCCGAGCAGGCGGTCGCCGACCTGCAGAAGCAGCAGAAGCGCTTGACGAAGGACGCGAAGGCCGCGGCCGACCGGGCCACCCAGCTGGCGCGGGATCTCAAGGCCGCCCAGCAGGCGTGGTCGTCCTACGAGAAGCTGCTGGAGCGGCGCCAGCTGGTCGAGCGCACGCTCGCTGAGGCCATCGCCGCGGTCGACCCGCCCCCGGCGCCCGGTGAGGTCGAGTCGCTCGCCGCCGAGGTCGAGCGCCGGCGCAAGGCGCGCGACCAGGTGCAGCTCCTCCGCGGCCGCCTGCAGCGAAGGGAGCAGGCCGAGCGCGAGCTGGCGACCGAGCGGGAGCGGGTGGGTGACCTGACGGGGCGTCTGCAGACCTTGCGGGAGAAGGTGGCCGCCCTGGGCTTCAAGCCCGAGCAGCGCGAGGAGTCAGCGGCCCGACTCGCGGCCGCCGAGACGGCGCTCGCCACCGCCCGCCGCGCCGTGGAGGTGGCGAGCAACGAAGCGGTGCGGGCGCACACCAAGGCCGAGCAGACGGCGGCGCGCCTGGCTGACGCCCGAGAGCGCCACAGCCGGCTGGCCGACCTGGCCGAGGACGCCCG
>CADDZP010000377.1 GCA_902812475.1 Actinomycetota bacterium
CGTGTTGCGGGTGGCGTTCTCGCGGCGAGCTCACCCGTCACGCCCCGGAGGTGGGCGGTCGGCCAGCCGAGGACGCGGGCGGCCGGCCCGGCGACGAGGGGGCTCAGCATGGCGACGCCCACGAACACGAGGGACGCAGCCAGGCCCACGAGGCCGCCGGCGCCGCCGGGAACGTCGGCGGAGGACACGTGGCCGAAGAGGCCGACGAACAGCAGCACGACGCCGACAGCGGTGAAGAGGCCGCCGATCACATAGCGCCGCGTACCCGACGTCGGCCCTGCCGTGTGCTCGGTGATGGCGGCCACGGGTGCAACACGCGCCGCTCGCCGGGCCGGGGAGAGGGCGGACACGAGCGTGACGACGATGCCGAGCACCAGGGCCACGACCACCGAGGAGAACACGCCGACGGCGAGCGCTTCTGTCGCGACCGACGACGTGACCTGTCTGCCGGTTGCGCCCACCGCCTTGAGCAGGCCCAGCTCGCGGGTGCGCTGAGCGACGATGATGGAGAAGGTGTTGTAGATGATGAAGGCGCCGACGAACAACCCCACCAGAGCGAAGATGAGCAGGAACGTGTTGAAGAACGAGAGGCCCTGCTTGATGTTGTCGGCGGTCTCCTTGGCGAGCGCCTTCTGGGTGATCGCCCGTAGCGGTCACCGACGCCGGCGCGGGCCGGTGATTCAGGCGGTCAGCCAGGCCCACGGCGCTCACGACGCGGGCGAACCACTCGTGGTCAGGATCCCTTCGGGCCAGCTTCAGCGGCAGAAGGATGTTCTCCCGGGCGTCGAGCATCGGGATCAGGTTGTAGGCCTGGAAGACGAAGCCCATCTTCTCCCGGCGGACGAGCGTGAGGTCCTTCTCGGACAAGGCGCTGATGTCGATCTCTTCGAGGAAGACCTTCCCCGACGTCACCCGGTCGAGCCCAGCCATGCAGTGGCGCAGCGTCGACTTGCCCGACCCCGACGGCCCCATGATGGCGATGAAGTGTCCGGCACCAACGTCGATGGACACGCCATCGAGGGCGCGCACGGCGGTGTTCGCCTTGCCGTAGACCTTGGTGATGTCGACGGTGCGAGCGGCTGTGCCGGTGGCGGTCGTGGCGGTCGGCGTCCGGGCCATGCGCCTTACTGCCTCGAGCCGATTTCCGAGGTCGCCAGGAACGCACGCATGGTCGTCGCCGTGCGGCCGGGCTCCTCCCATGGCACCAGGTGGCCGACGCCCGGGAGCTCGAGGTACTGCGAGCCCGCGATCAGCTCGTGGAGGCGTCGTCCGTTGGACACGGGGAGCAGCGGGTCATCACCGCCGTGGATGACGAGCGTGGGCGCGGTGATGTCGGTCGGGCTGCCGGCGCGGGTGGCGATGGCCTGCATCTGCAGCATGATCACGTCGAGGGGAGTCGGGCGCTCGACGGCGCGATCAACCAGGCGCTTCAGCACGTCGGCGCCCCGCTCCTGGAAGCCGGGACCGACGATGCTCGACCACACGTTGGCGACGATCTCCTCGGGCGTGGTCGCGCCCGCCGGTGGTGTGAACAACCGGGAAAGCACCGTCGGGTCGGCCATCGCGAAGTCCGGTGGCGGTGGCGCCGTGGCACACAGCACCAGGTGATCGACGCGCCCGGGATGGGTCAGAGCCAGCTCCTGGGCGATCATCCCGCCCATCGACAAGCCGAACACGCTGGTCCGCTCCACGCCCTCGGCGTCGAGCACGGCCACGGCGTCCGCCACCATGTCGGCCATGGTGAACGGATCGCTCACGGCGTCCGACCATCCCGTGCCCCGGTTGCAGACGCGGAGGAGGCGATGGTCGGCCTCCAGGTCGTGCACCCACTCGTCCGGCCAGATCAGGCCCGACGCCGTCCACCCGTTGAGCACCAGGAGGGGCGGGCCGGTCCCGCTGTCCTGGTAGTGGATGTTGAGCGTCCCCGAGGGCGCGTGCTTGCCGGGAGCAGACGCGGACATGGCCCCAGTCTTGCGGACCGACTACTCGAACCGGAAGGAGACTCCGGTGAGCTCCTCGGAGACCTCCCACAGCCGGCGGGCGGTCTCGGCGTCGTAGGCCCGCTTTGCGGCCTTGACGCGCTTGGGCGCCCCCCGCTGCTCGAGCAAGCCGCTCGGGCCGAAGAACTCGCCGCCCTTCACGTCAGGAGCGGTGGCCGCGTAGAGCTGGGGGAGGGCCCCGGCCGCGGCCGGCTGGGCCATGAAGTTCGACCACTGGAACGACGTTCCCGACTGCAGGTTGGTGTTGGCGTAGCCGGGATGGGCAACGGCGGCGACGATGCTCGACCCCCCGGCTCTGGCCCGGCGGTCGAGCTCGAAGGTGAACAGGATGTTGGCCAGCTTGGAGCGCCCGTAGGCCAGCCACTTGCGGTAGGACCGCTCCCAGTTCAGGTCGTCGAAGTTCATGCGGCCGACCTTGTGCCCGAAGCTCGTCACCGAGACGACGCGCGCACCGGGACGGGCTTGGAGCTGGGGGAGGAGCAGCCCGGTGAGGGCGTAGTGGCCGAGGTGATTCGTGCCGAACTGCATCTCGAAGCCGTCGGCAGTCGTGCGGCGCTCGGCCAGGGCCATCACGCCGGCGTTGTTCACCAGGATGTCGAGGTGGTCACGCTCGGCCCCGAAGCCCTCAGCGAACTTACGCACCGACGTGAGGTCGGCGAGATCAAGCAACGACAGCCCGGCGGACGCGCCCGGGGCCTCGGTGCGCACGCGGGCGAGGGCGTCGGCACCCCGCTTCTCGTCCCGGCAGGCGAGGATCACGTCCGCACCGTGACGAGCGAGCGCCATCGTCGTCTCGTACCCCAACCCGCTGTTGGCGCCGGTCACGACGGCAACCTTGCCGGTCAGGTCGGGGATGTCGTTCGCTGACCACTTGCCCATTCCGGACTCCTCTCGTCCCATGGTTGTTCTCGGGGGTGGGCTCCCGATCCTGCTCAGTACATTCGTCGCCGTGGGCGACGGGGGCATCTGACGCGTGGTGGAGACGCTGACGCCCGAAGACCTCGCCATCCTCGCGCTCGAGTCCTCGACGATCGCATGCCACACCTGCAAGGTCGTCGTGATCGACGACGGCGAGGACGTGCCGACGCTCGGTGACGTGCGCGCCTACATCGAAGCCCGGCTGCCGCGCGTCGTCCGGCTGTGCCAGTGCCTCTCCATGGCACCGACACCCTGCTGGTCGGACCCGCAGCCGGTCGACATCGGTGACCATGTGCGCCTGGCGCGAAGCGGCGAGGACCTGGCCGCGGTGGTGGGCGAGGCGATGGGGGGCAGGCTCGACCGCAGCCGGCCGCTCTGGGACCTGCAGGTCGTGCCGAACGCAGGCACGGGTCAGTGGGCGCTCGTCTGGCGCGTGCACCACGCGTTGGCCGATGGCATGACGATGATGCGCTGGGCGTCGCAGCTGTTGTGGGACGAGCCTCCTGATCCGCCCAAGCGGCGCTCGACGGCGACGAGCCCGCCGCCGCCCTCACGTTCGAGGAAGGCGGCCGCGGCCGCTCGTACGGCGCTGTCGCTCGGTCGCGAGCTTCGCCCGGTCCGCCGGGCCGGTGCCTTCGACGGTCACGTCG
>CADDZP010000378.1 GCA_902812475.1 Actinomycetota bacterium
GCTCAGGCCGTCGGCAGCGGGCCGGCGTTGCCGGCCCTTGGCGCTGCCCAGGAGAGCGTCACCCACGTGGTCGCTGATCGCACGCAGCGAGCGTCGGGCCCCGCCGGACCGGCGGTCGCGCATGGCCGCCGGGAAGGCGACGAACACCGGCGCGTAGGCGGCGTACAGGTCGACGAGGTCGTCGTACCAGGCGCTCAGGGTGGCGACCCCTTCGGCGTCGGGCGTCACCGGGCGCAGGGTGGCCGTCAGCTTGCCCATGGCGTCGGCCAGCTGGGCCGCCAGGCGCCAGAACACGTCGTCCTTGCTCGAGAAGTACTGGTAGAAGGAGGGTCTCGAGCAGCCGGCCGCCTCGGTTATCAGCTCGATGTGCGTGTCGTGGAAGCCGCGCTCGCCGAAGACGCCGAGGGCGGCGTCGAGGATGCGGCGGTAGGTCGTGGCGCCTCGCTCGCCGACCTGCGGGTTCTCGCCGAAGGGCGGGCGCCGCACGACGTCGGCACGTTCTGACACTCCCGTCACCGTATCGACACCGACCAGTGCCCTGGATCTAACATGCGAGTCACTTTGGAAGGCAGGCCGTGACCGACTTCGAGCGTCGCTCGGTGATCTCCGGCATCGGCCAGTCCGCGGTCGGACGGCGACTCGGCAGAAGCGGGCTCGACCTGACCATCGACGCCGCTCTGGCCGCCATCGCCGACGCCGGCCTCGAGCCGGCCGACATCGACGGCCTGGCCACGTACCCGGGCGGCAGCGTCACGGGCGAATCGGGCTTCGCCGGACCGGGCACACCCGAGGTGCAGGACGCCCTTCGCCTCGAGCTCAACTGGCACACCGGAGGCCCGGAAGGCCCTGGCCAGCTGGCCGCCGTCGTCAACGCCGTCATGGCCGTCGGCGCCGGTCTCGCCCGTCACGTCCTCGTGTACCGGACGGTCACCGAGTCGTCGGCCCAGGGCGAAGGGGGCCGCAAGGGCATCGGGCTCGACGGCGGGCGCATCGGCGGGGCCATGCAGTGGACGATCCCCTTCCGGGCCTACTCGGCGGCGTGCTGGCTGGCGCTGTCGGCCCAGCGGCACTTCCACGAGTTCGGCACGACCCGCGTCCACCTCGGGATGATCGCCGTCAACGACCGCAAGAACGCCGCCCACAACCCGGCCGCCGTGTACCGCGACCCCATGACCCTCGACGACTACCTGGCCGCCCGCATGATCTGCACACCGTTCGGCCTGCTCGACTGCGACGTGCCTGTCGACGGGTCGACGGCGGTGATCGTGTCCGCCGCCGAGCACGCCCGCGCCGTCGACCACCCCGTGGCCCGGGTGGAGGCCGTGGGCACCGCCCTACGGGGGCGGCCGTCGTGGGACCAGTGGGACGACATGACGACGATGGCGGCGCGCGACGCCGCCGGCCACCTCTGGGAGCGCACCGACCTGCGCCCGAGCGACGTCGACGTGGCCGAGCTCTATGACGGCTTCAGCTTCCTCGCCCTGGTCTGGCTGGAGGCGATGGGCTTCTGCGGCCGGGGCGACAGCGGCGCCTTCGTCGAGGACGGGAAGCGCATCGGCCTCGACGGTGACGTGCCGCTCAACACCAACGGCGGCCAGCTCTCCGGCGGGCGCCTGCACGGCTTCGGGTTCATCCACGAGGCGTGCATCCAACTGCGGGGCGAAGGCGGCGACCGCCAGGTGCCCGGGGCCGAGGTGGCGGCGGTCACCAACGGCGGCGGGCCGATCGCCGGCGCCATGCTCCTGACCCGGGAGACGGGCTGACCATCACATGACCACATGACAACAACGAGGAAGAGCCGATGACCACAGACGAGCGCCGCGCCCCACCGCTCTCGCCCCTGATGCAGGGCGAACCCGATCCCTACGCCCTCGCCCATCCCCAGGAGATGTACAAGCTGGTGCGGGCCACGGCGAGGGTGGTCGAGGTCGAGGGCACCGTCCTGGTTGCCGGTGACGAGGAGGTGCGCGAGGTCCTCCATCATCCCGAGGTCTTCTCCTCGGGCATCGACGCCGCCCACATCGGCCAGGTGCGGCCCCTCATCCCCCTGCAGATCGACCCGCCCGACCACAAGAAGTACCGGCGCATCCTCGATCCGCTGTTCGCGCCCAAGCAGGTGGCGACCCTCGAGGAGCGCACGCGAGCCCTCGTGCGCGAGCTCATCGCCGCCGTCGTCGACGACCACGGCTGCAACTTCAACGAGTCGGTGGCCGAGCCCCTCCCGACGACGGTTTTCCTCGAACTGCTGGGCCTGCCGGTCTCGCGGCGCAAGGAGTTCATCGCCCTGAAGGACGGCATCATCCGCCCGCCCGCCACCGACATCGACGAACGCATGAAGATGATCGACGCCACCGGGCAGCAGATCTACGCCGTGCTCGAAGACGTCGTGTCTGCACGCAGCAGGGAGCCGAGGGACGACTTCATCTCCGGCTTCCTCAGTGCCGAGGTCGACGGCCACACGCTCACCCACGACGAGGTCGTCGACATCTGCTACCTGTTCTTCCTGGCCGGGCTCGACACCGTGACGGCCTCGCTCGACTGCTTCATCGCCTACCTGGCCCAGCACCCCGACCAGCGTCGGGCGCTCGTCGAGGACCCGACGCTGATCCCCCACGCCATCGAGGAGCTCCTGCGGTGGGAGACGCCCGTGCAGGGCGTCGTCCGCATCACCACCGGCGAGACCGAGCTGGGCGGCTGCACGATCCCCGCCGGCACGCCGGTCGCCGTGATGCTGGGCGCGGCCAACACCGACGACGCCAGCTGGCCCGACGCCGACACCGTCGACTTCCGGCGCCAGGACAACCGGCACCTGGCGTTCGGCGGCGGCGCCCACCGCTGCCTGGGCTCGCACCTGGCCCGTATGGAGCTTCGGGTGGCCATGGAGGAATGGCACGCGGCCGTACCCGACTACGCCATCCGGGACGGCGTCGAGCTCAGCTACAGCCAGGGCCTGCGCCAGATCGAGAACCTGGAGCTGGTGTGGTAGCGGGGCCGCTCGAGGGCATCCGGGTCATCGAGCTGGCCAGCTGGATGTTCATTCCCGCGGGCGGCGCCGTGCTGGCCGACTGGGGGGCCGACGTCATCAAGGTCGAGCACCCCGTCGGCGGCGACCCCCAGCGGGGGCTGATCACCTCGGGCCTCGTGCCCGGCGGGCCCGACGGCGTGAACTTCATGATCGAGCAGCCCAACCGGGGCAAGAGGTCGGTGGCCATCGACCTGTCGACCGCCGACGGGCACGAGGCGCTGATGAAGCTGGTCGAGACGGCCGACGTCTTCCTCACCAGTTACCTGCCGCAGGTGCGGCGCAAGCTCGCGGTCGACGTGGACGACATCCGGGCCCGCAACCCGGGCATCATCTATGCCCGGGGCAGCGGCCAGGGGCCCAAGGGTCCCGACGCCGAGAAGGGCGGCTACGACGCGGCGTCGTTCTGGGCTCGGGGCGGCCTCGATGCCCGAGGAGAAGACCTCGGGATGATGGAGGACCTCGCGCACCTCCTCGTCACCGGCAACCAGGACGGTGCCCTCGACCTCGACCACCCTCGCCGTGGCCCGCACCAGCTTGTAC
>CADDZP010000379.1 GCA_902812475.1 Actinomycetota bacterium
GTGCTGCACCGGGCCGTCGCCCAAGCGGTCCGCTGGGGCTGGCTGGCCCGCAACCCGGTCTCGGCCGCGACTCGACCGCCGGTCCCCCGCACCACGATCACCCCGCCCGGAGTCGAGGACGTCCGAGTGTTGCTGGCCGTAGCCGAGGCCCGAGATCCCGTGCTTGCATGCTGGTTGCAGATCGCGGTCGCCACGGGAGCCCGACGCGGCGAGGTCTGCGCGCTGCGCTGGGGTGACGTCGACCTTGACGCGGCAACGGTGCGGATCGAACGCTCGGTGTCGGCGACCAAGAGCGAAGGGGTGACCATCCGCCCCACGAAGACCGGACGTGTTCGGCTCGTATCCCTCACGACCCGGGCCGTCGACGCGCTGTTCAGCCAGCGAGCTCGAGCAGAGCAGACCGCGCTCGTGCGCGGACGACAGCGCGAACCGGGTGACCAGATCTTCACGAACGATCCCGACGCCCGGCGGCCCTGGCGTCCCGAGCTCGTCACCCGACGCTGGGAGCGGCTCAGAGCGACAAGTGGCCCTTCCCACATGCGGATCCACGACCTGCGCCATTTCGTTGCCACCGAACTACTCACTGCTGGTATCGACGTGCGCACCGTCGCCAACCGTCTCGGCCATGCCCGCACATCCACAACCCTCGACATCTACTGGGCGTGGGTCCCGGCCCGGGACCGAGACGCCGCCCGGCACATCGAAACGATCCTCGGTTGAGACGCGGTGCTCGTCTCGCGCGAGCGCGGCGGAACGGCACTTGAGGGCAGGCGTCCAAGGTCGCCGCGGCGCGCGTTCTGGGCGAAGTCGGGGAGCGCAGCGCGCCGGTCCGGATCGGCTTTGCAGAGCTGCTTGGCCGTGGACCTGCCACTGATCGCCGGTTGGCGGCAGCGCCATAGGAGCGACCGCCACTAGCAGTCGCGGCTGGACGCGTGTCCTAGGCGTTGATCTGTTTCACGCGATCACAGGAGCCAGCGCAGAACGCTGCGCGTCATATGCGCAGGGCCGGTCCGACAACGGATCGATCGTGGGGGTGGAGGGCCGGCCCCGAGGTGGGATGCGAAGCTTGGCTGGGACCGCCTCCCTCGGTGTGTACGGCGCCAATGTCACAGCCGGATGCGATGCCGGATCCAACTCATGGTTGTGGGCGACGGGAGACATCGCTAGGTCGCCTGGATCGAGCCGCGCATGTAGTTGTGGATGTCGCAGTGATACGCGATGGCGCCGCTCCGCGGAACCTTGAAGGTCGCAGTCGCACCGCCGACGATGTGGCCGGTGTCGAACGACTTGTCGTCCGCCGTGGCCGTGTGTTCCGTCCCGTCGTCGTTTCGCACCGTGACCGTGGTTCCCGCGGCGATTCGCAGCGAGCCCGGGTGGAAGGCGAACTCCTTGATCGAAATCGCCGTGGTCGCCGCCGGGCCAGCGGCCGCCGGGCCATTCTTCTTCGAGCCACCGCCACACGCGATGAGCCCGAGTGCGCCCACCGCCGCAAACATCACAGCGAGCCAGCGTCGGCGATGTCTCACTTCAGCTCCTAAGGGTAGGCCGACAGGTCGGAAGGGCCACGGCCAGGATCAGATAGTCCTGGGCCTCGTCACTTCTAATACGACGCCACCCCCATGGGAGGATGTCCAGCGTGCCGGCGGCACGATGACGGTGCAAGCTGCGCCGCGCTCCGCCTGTCGGATCTTCACCATCGCAGGCCTGAGCGACTCGCTGACGAATAGGGCGAAGACTGTTCGCCCCTGCCCACAAAGATCGACCTCGGCCTAGTCGAGCGAACCCAGCGGCCCAGCCTGCCGCCCTCGCAGCGACAGGCTGGGCACTCCTTCAACGCACGCGGGAACTGCGAGCGGGGGCTTTAGCGGCCGGGCGCGTGAAGCGGGCGAGGACGACGACTCGTCGCAGTCGCGGGCCTCAGTACCGGCGCCAAAACACTCCACTGCTCTGCGCGCTCTTCGCTCAGCGGTGCCCTTCCTGCCAGCTCGCGGCGGGGGCTGTACTGATAGTTCGTGATGGCGCTCACGGCGAGCACCGCCAGACCAGATGCGTAGTAGAGGGCGGCAAGGCCAGGGTCGGAGGTTCTGAACCCGAGCACGACCGGTGCCGCGCCGAGCAGGGCCACGGCCAGGTAGTCGGCACCGGAGTGCACCTTGAAGGGGACCACCTTGATCAGCCCGAGCGGATAGCGCGTCAGGAGGCTCACTACGAGAACAACGCCACCGATCACGACGCCGGCGGCGACGGCCTCAGTTGACCCCCGAGCCACCAGCGGCACGACAATGAGGGTGGCCGCCACGGCATAGTCCGCAATTGCGTGAAGCCAGGCAGGAAGGATCCGGAAGATCGACACACGTGCTCCTTGATAGGGATGCAGTCACCCGTTCTACGGAGCCGCATCCACGCTCGGATGGCCGCGTGTGTGCTGACCTCGACCGGCACGCCGCTCGGCCTCCGACTTGATCGACTCGAGGGACGCGTCGACGGCGGCAGCCCAACGGCGGGGCGACCACCTTGCGCCAGAGGGCGCCGAGCGCCCAGCCGTCGGTGCCGAGCTCGCCGGAGTACTTGAGGAGGGTGGTTCGGTCCTCGCGCTCATCGAGATCGAAGCTCTCGACCACGAGCGGCACCGGCCCACGTACCAGTCGGAAGTGGATTCGCGCCGGGTGGGAGAATCGCACCCGTCTCGAGCGTCACCGCGGCGGGACTTGGGGGAATCGCAGTGCGGTGCTCGGCCAGCACCATGTCGCTGCCGCGCTCGACGACTCGCAACTTCTCGGCCATCGCATGAGGAGTGGCTCGCAGGTATGGCTCGGAGATGACGTCGAAGACGATCCCCTCGCCCTGCTCCCACGACAACCTGGCGAGGCCCGAGCGTTCGGCGGCGCCGCCCGACCCCGAGGTCCACGGTCACGCGTCCGGTCACGACTCCGGGATAAAGGAAAGCACCTGTCCCTGCAGCACCGGCGATCGTTCCCCACCTCATCGTTGGACCGAGGACCTTGCCCTTCCGCCCGGCACGCGATCGACTCACATCTGACTCGTTCGACGGCGCCGACCCCTGCACCGAAGCGGTGTCTTCCTCATCCGAGGCGGTGCAGGAACGCCGACGCCGCCTGGCGCGGTGGCACTGGGATCGAGGACAGCGAGGTTGTGCCCGGCCCCCTCGATGAGCTCAAAGGTGCCGTTGGTGCGGCCTTCGAGGGGTCCCGGAGGGCTCAGCGGGGCATCACTTGTCCGCGGTGCCATGAAGGAAGAACATCGGCAGGCACAGCACTGCATCCCATGTGATCAACGGACCCGGCGATGGTCATAGCTCTGGCCGCGAGGGTCCTGCTTGGTCGGGCTAGGCCCGATCCTCGGTGCTTGCCGTGTGACCCCGACGAAGACCGTGTTCGACTTCTGACTTCGCCGACCCCAGGGATCGGGCGAGCTTGGGGAGCTGGCGGCCGCCGAACAGCAGGGCCACGATGGCCAGAACGATCAGCATGGCAGGGCCGAGGATCTCCGCAACGATCACGTCGTTCTCCTTGTGTGTCAATGTTGGTATGGCCAACTCAGT
>CADDZP010000380.1 GCA_902812475.1 Actinomycetota bacterium
GGCGCCGTGTCGGGCGGCGAGCAGCAGCGGATCCTCATCGCCCAGGCCCTCATTCGCCGACCCCAGCTGCTCCTCCTCGACGAACCCCTCGACAGCCTCGACCTCCCCAACCAGGCGGCCGTCGCCGCCCTCGTGGCCCGGATCTGTCGGAGCGAGGGTGTGACCGTCGTGATGGTGGCGCACGACGTGAACCCGATCCTCCCCTACCTCGACCACGTCGTGTACCTCGGACAGGGCGGCGCCGTGGCCGGAACGCCCGCCGAGGTGATGACGTCGCAGAGGCTGAGCGGCCTGTTCGGCACGCCGATCGAGGTTCTGCACGCCTCAGACGGTCGCCTCGTCGTCGTGGGCCAGCCCGAGCCGCCCGCCTACCACAGCGACAGGCACGAGCATCCGTGATCGGCGCCGCCGGGGCCCACGCCAGCTGGAACGTCGTCGACGACGTGCGCCAGCTGTTCGAGTTCACGTTCATGGTCAACGCCTTGCGAGCCGGGACCATCGTGGCCGTCGTCGCCGGCGTGGTCGGCTGGTTCATGGTGCTGCGCCGAGAGGCGTTTGCCGGCCACACCCTCGCCCTCGTCGGCTTCCCGGGTGCGGCCGGCGCCGTGTGGCTCGGGGTCGACGCCGCGTGGGGATACTTCGGCTTCTGCCTCGGCGCTGCCCTCGTCATCGCCGGCCTCGGGACCGGCGGCGCGGGCAGCGCGGGCGGCGCCGGCGGCCGGTACAGCGAGGAGTCGGCGGGTATCGGCGTCGTGCAGGCCTTCGCCCTGGCGTGCGGCTTCCTGTTCGTCAGCCTCTACGGGGGCTTCCTCAACGGTGTCAACGCCCTTCTCTTCGGGACCTTTCTCGGCATCACCGACGGCCAGGTGCTCGTCCTCCTCGTCGTGGCCGCCGCCGCCTTGGTCGTCGTCGGCGCCGTCGGACGCCCGCTCCTGTTCGCATCGGTCGACCCCGACGTCGCCGCCGCCCGCGGTGTTGGTGTGCGCGGACTCAACGTCGTCTTCCTCGTGCTCCTGGGCCTGACCGTGGCCGAGGTCAGCCAGATCACCGGGACCCTGCTGGTGTTCGCCCTGCTCGTCATGCCCGCGGCGACGGCACAACACATGACGGCTCGCCCCCAGACCGGTCTGTGCGTCACCGTCGCCCTCGCCGTGGCCGTGACGTGGCTCGGTCTCGCCGTCGCCTACTTCACGCCCTACCCCATCGGCTTCTTCGTGACGACATTCGCCTTCGCCGCCTACGTGGGCGCGGCGGCGACCCGGCTCCTGCGACTGCGGACGGGGTGACCGCGGCGCTGGGCATGTTCGCCCACCCCTTCGTCCGCAACGCCTTCGTCGCCGGGACGGCGATCGCCGTGGCCGCCGGGCTCGTGGGCTACTTCGTCGTGCTGCGCGGCCAGGTGTTCACAGGCGACGCCCTGAGCCACGTCGCCGTGACGGGCGCACTGGCGGCATTGGCGTTCGGCGTGGACGCCCGGGCCGGACTGTTCGCGTCGACGATCGTCGTCGGCATGGCGATGGCCGGGTTCGCACGCCGCGGTCGCGCCGACGACGTGGTGATCGGCAGCGTCTTCGCGTGGGTGCTGGGGCTGGGGGTGCTCTTTCTGAGCGTGTACATCACGTCGCGGAGCACCGGCAACGGCGCCGCCGGCGTCAGCGTGCTGTTCGGATCGATCCTCGGGCTGAGCGCCGGCCACGCCCGAACGGCGGCGCTCGTCGCTGCGGGGGTTGTCGTCGCCGTGGCTCTCATCGGGCGACCGCTGCTGTTCGCCAGCGTCGACGACGACGTCGCCGCGGCCCGGGGCGTCCCCGTGCGCGCGCTCGGTATCGCCTTCCTCGCCCTCGTGGGCGTCGTGGCCGCCGAGGCGACCCAAGCGGTTGGTGCGCTCCTCCTGCTCGAGCTTCTGGCCGCCCCGGCCGGCGCCGCCCTCCGGTTGACAGCGCGTCCCTACATCGCCCTGTCGCTCTCCGCCGGCATCGCCGTGGCGGCCACGTGGGGCGGGCTCACGGCGAGCTATCTGCTCCCCCGTGTGCCGCCGAGCTTCGCCATCGTCGCCGTCGCCAGCGCCGTCTACGCGCTGACCTTCCTCGTCCCGCGGGTTCGGCGGAGCGGCTCGAGCGCCTCGATGTAGGCGGCGAGGCGCTCGGCCGCCTCGACGGCCGCGTCTTCGGTCAGCCCGTCGCCGTCCCAGACCTCCGAGATCCGGCGCCAGTGCTTCTGGCGGCCGACGAAGGCGCCCGTCTGCGGCGCCCGGCCGAGCACCTTGCGCCACCGCTTCTCGGCCCCCACCAGGTGCTCCAGCACCTCCTCGTTACGGGCCGCGTCCCTGTGCTCGGCGTGGAAGCCGATCTCCAGGGCCGGCCCCGAGACCAGCTGGACCTCGTAGTGCTCGCGGCCCTCGCCGTACCAGACCTTCAGGTTCATCCCGGTGCGGTGCGAGTCGAAGTCGCGCAGCGCCGGCGGAACGAAGCCGTGGAGGGCGTCGTCGACGACTTCGAAGAAGGCCCGAGACACGGGCCGAACCTAGGGCGTCACTGAGCGGGTGTCGCCGGGCAGCGCTTGGCCCACGTCCTGCCGGCGTCGACCGAGCACAGGAGCCCGCCACCGTCGCCGGGGCCGGCCAGCAGGCGGTCCTTGCCGGCAGATGCGATCGACAGCGAAGCCTTCGCCAACGGAGTGTCCTTGCCCAGCTGCGTCCAGGACTTGCCACCGTCGTTGGAGACGAACAGGCCACCGCTCGGGGTGCCCTTGGCGTCGATCGTCATCAGTGACACGTAGAGGCTGCCCTCGCCGTCCTCGGCCACCTGCTGGACGGCCGCCTTGGCCGGCAGCGCCACGGGCTTGAACGAGTGGCCGGCGTCGCCGGACCGCCACAGGCGGTCGGACGTCCAGGCGTACACCACGCCGTTCGTGAGGAACGACCGAGACGGCAGCACCGTGGGAATCCCGTCGCCGTCGGGCAGCGTCACCGGGTCGGCGCAGCGCGTGACCACGCACGTCGTCACCGTCGAGGCGTCGAGGCGTTGGCCGTCGGCATCGGGGGCCGAGGAGGCCACGAACATGCGGCCGTCCTTGGTGTACGACGGGGAGAACACGATGCCGAAGCTGCGGCCGGGCGGACGCGGGTTGAACTGCAGCGGACTGGTGGCGCCGGTGTCGTCGCGGTACTCCCAACCGGGGACGGCGCCGAGGAGAATCCGGTGGTCGCTGGCGAAGGCCGGTGAGATGACCGCCTGGCCGCCGAGCGGGACGGCCGCCGTAAACGTGGCGCCGCCGTCGCTCGAGACCTGGAGGGCGTTGGCACCGGCGACGAAGATGCGCTTGTCGACGGGGTAGTTGGGGGCGAGCAGGACGGTGCCACCCGAGAGCCCAGACGCCTTCAGACGCGACCAGGTGGCGCCGCCGTCGGCGGAGCGGAACAGGACGGGACACACACCCGTCGGGCAGTCCTTGGTCGACATGCCGGTGGCGTAGATGTCGTGGCTGGCGCTGCCGTTCGGGGCGGTGGTGAAGCCGGTGATGGTGGCGTCGTCGGGCACGCCGTCGATGACAG
>CADDZP010000381.1 GCA_902812475.1 Actinomycetota bacterium
TCTCGGCCCGGCGGCGCGGGTAGCCGGCCAGACGGAGGGCTTCCTCGGCCTCCTCCCACGCCACGAGGGCTCGGGCGTCGGGCGTCTTCGCCGCCTCCCGTCGCCGGCGGAACGCCTGGCGGCGTCGGCCGATCACGATGCCAGCGGCCCCGCCGACGAGGACGACGAGGCCGCCCAGAAGGAGCAAGGCCTCGAGCCACGTCGGCACACCCTTGGAGCGGTGCTGGGCCGGCGGGGCAACAGTCGTCGGTGGTGTCGTCGGTGCGGCACCCGCGCCCGCGCCGTTCGTCGTCGGCGTCTCAGGCGTGGCCGGAGCCGCCGGCGGAGTGAACCCCTCGGGCGTCATCGGCGACACGCCCGTGTAGCTCTGCTCGTCGGGCGCACCGCGTCCGGGCGTGGGTTCGAACGCCACCCAGCCGTAGCCGCTCAGATAGACCTCCGGCCAGGCGTGGGCGTGGCGGTTCAGGACCCGGTAGGTGCCGTCGGCGACCTGCTGGCCGGCGGTGAACCCGACGGCGACCCGGCTCGGAAGGTTCACAGCGCGGGCCATGGCGGCGTAGGCGCCGGCGAACTGCTCGCAGTAGCCGCGCTTGGTGACGAAGAGGAAGCGCTGCAGGGCGTTGTCGTCGTGGCCGGGCGGGACGTTCAGGTCGTAGCGGAAGTTGGTGCGGAGGTAGTCCTGCAGGAGCTTGGCCTTGGCGTAGGGGGTGGTGCCCGCCTGGGTGATCCGGATGGCGAGCTGGGCGACGTTCGAGGGGAAGCCGTCGGGCAGGGCCAGGTAACGGTCGATGATCGATTGCGGCAGCTGGGGTGGGGCGGTGGCGAGCTGTGACGGCGTCAACTCGGGCAGCGCCGACTCGACGCTGTAGCTGAGGCCGTTCGACGTGTCGGCGTCGGTGAGGAGGCTCGACGAGTCGGGGTCGAAGCGCACGTGCTTGATGCCGTCGAGTCGGGCGGGACGGAAAGCGGCGGGCAGCCAGATCGACGACAGCCCCGAGATCGAGTACTTCTGCGTGACCGAGTTCGTCGGTGCCCGGCTACGGACGCCGCTGGGCAGGCCGCCGCTCGCCGGCTTGTAGGTGCCCACCGACGACCAGATCTTCCCGTCGAACTTGTCGAGTGCGGTGATGCGCCAGTAGTCGGGCGACGTGCTCTGCACCGTGAACAGTTCGTTGTCCGACTGGTCGACCAGCCGCGTCCTGATGTCGACGAGGGGACTGATCGTCGTGCGCGAGCTCGGTCCGTTGTCCTTGGCCCGCCAGTTGAACACGGGCGCGCTCCCGGCGCCGGGCAGGTCGGGCCCGACGGCGACGGCGACGACGACCGCCAGCGCGGCCAGGGCCAGGCCGCGTCCGACAAGGGCGCGGCTGCCTGGTGCTTTCCGGCCCGCCAGCCAGTTGCCGGTCTCCTCCCGACGGGCGACGCTCACGAAGAGCACGAACACGAGGACGCTGGCGAGGTACAGCGTTGCGAGCGACAGGCGGTTGCGGTTGTAGGCGAGCACCGACCCGAACAAGAAGACGGTGAACGACGGGATCATCGTCTCGAACGTCGCGCCCATGCGGAAGGCGGCGGTGTCGGCGAGGAAGGCCACGACCCACACGGCGATCACCATGGCGAGCACGAAGCCCCGTGTCACCGCCGTGGGCGGGATGGCGGTGTTGAACCGGTCGACGGCGTTGCTGAGGTCGGTGGAGACGGCGTGCCACGTCTTGCTCAGAGGCACCAGGCCCGCGGTCAGGGTGTGGGGCTCCACGACCCAGCCGACGAACACGACGAGGGCGAGACCCGACACGACAGCGGCGCCCCCGATGCCCAGGCGCAGCCGGCGGGCGCCCCACGCCACGGCGTGGGCCGCTACGACGGCGAGCAGCACACGGTCGAGGAACGAACCATCGGTGAAGAGGCGGAGCAGGGAGACGGCGGCCGCCCCCGTGAGGAGCACGATCGACAGCTCGGCCCCCACCTCGACCGCGCCCGACACCCGCCGCTCGGGGGGCGGGGGCGGGGGAGCCGACGTCGGCGATGCTGCCGCCGGTCGCTCGCGGACGGTGGTGGCCATCAGCCGAACCCCAGTGTCGCCACCGCCCGCTGCCCGCCGAAGGCCTGGTTCCACGCCACTGCGAACGGCCGGCTGCTGTCGACGCGCACGACCGACGTCGCAGCGACCGCCTTGCCCCGCCGCGACGGCGCGACGCCGGCGTCGTAGGCGCTCCGATCGAACAGCACGACGGTGAGCGAGGCGAAGCGCCACTGCAGGCGGGCGATCTTCTCGAGCTCGCCCGATGGCGTGTCGGCGGTGAAAATGGCTACGAGGCCCCCGGCGTTGTTCGGCTTGGTCAGGCTCCCGAGGACCCCCGTCAGACGGTCGTCCCGCGCCAGGCCCACGCTGGCCAGCGTCTCCATGATCGCTTCGACGTGGGCGTGGCGGGAGCCGTAGCCGGAGTCGACGCCGTCGGTCGTCACCAGGCGCACGAGCGAGCCCCGCTGCCACGACGCGGCCACGATGCTGGCGGCGGCGGAGACGGCGAGCTCGAGCGACTCAGCGGTGTGCGTCCTGGCGCGGACGTCGAGCAGCACGGTGACGCGCGCCTGCCAGGGCATCTCGTTCTGGCGGATCATCAGCTCGTCGAGGCGGGCGGTCGAGGGCCAGTGCACGCGCCGGAGGTCGTCGCCCACTTCGTAGGCGCGCAGGGCATAGAAGTCCTCGCCGGAGAGGGCCACGCCGGTCGGATGGTCGGCGCCGGACAGCGGGTCGTCGCCGCGGGTGTGCGGCGGCGGTGCGATCTGGTCGATGCGGGGGTAGACGGTCAGGTCGCTGGCGGGCGCCACGTGGCTGGTGCGGGCGGCCAGCCCGAAGGGGTCGGTCACGCTTGCCTCGAGCGGTCCGAGCGTGAAGACGCCCCGCCGCTCGGTCGGTAGGCGGTACGCGGCCCGGGCAGACTCGCCGGCGCCCAACGGAGAGACGAGGAAGCGGGCCTGGCGTCGACCACCGTCGAAGGGGTCGCGCAGGCCGAACACCGGCGTGCGCCGCGCGCCGCTGTTGCGCACGACGAGATCGACCCGGCTCTCGCTCCCCGCGTACACGCGGGGTGGGTGGAGCTCACGCCGGACGTCGAGCCTCGGCCCCGGCAGCCGGGCCAGGAGGACCGCCAGGCCGACCAGGGCGGCGCCACCTGTGCCGAGGACGAAGAGGTCGACGGCCCCGAGCAGGCGTCCGGCGACCCACAGCGCGCCTGACCCGATGAGCAGGGCCCAGCCCTTGGCGGTGATCACACGGCCAGAACGAACATGGCGACGGTCATCCGGAGCGGGCGGTGGGGACCTTCACGCTGCCGACGGCGTCGCCGAGGACGTCGGCCCGGGCCACGCCCCGCATCTGGGCCTCGGGGGTCAGCACGAGGCGGTGCTCGAGCACGGGGAAGGCGAGGTCCTTGAGGTCGTCGGGGACGACGTACTCACGACCCAGCGATGCGGCGTGGGCCCGCGCCGCCCGCTGCAGGGCGAGGGCGGCGCGCGGCGAGACGCCGATGGCCAGGTCCCGGTG
>CADDZP010000382.1 GCA_902812475.1 Actinomycetota bacterium
GTGTCGACGTGACCGTGGCCCCGACGCGGTTCATCTCCGGCCAGAAGTCCGACACGGAGAAGCGCCGGTAGATGGCACCGCGGCCCCCGAACAGCAGCGTGCCGCACACCGCCGTCACCAGTGCGTTGAAGTGGAAGAGCGGCAGCGGCGTCCACACGACGTCGTCGGTCGTGCGTTGCCAACAGATGCCGATCTGGCGGGCGAGGGCTGCGTGATAGTTGTGGCTGAGCATGCAGCCCTTCGAGGGGCCCGTCGTCCCGCCCGTGTAGACGAACGTGCCGAGGTCGGAAGGGCGGATGTCGACGGTCGGCTCCTTGTCGTCGGCGCCCAGCAGGTCGTCCCAACGATGGACGGTCGCACGCCCGACGTTCGAAACGTCTGCGTCGCCGTCACCGCAGACGACGACGTGGTCGAGACCGTCGACCTGGTCGACGACAGCGGCGGCGCGGTCGACCAGATCGACCTGGACGAACAGCACCCGGGAGCCGGAATCGGCGAGCTGGTGGCGCAGGTACTCGCCCTTGTAGGCGGTGTTGACCGGCACGGCGACGAAGCCCCCGCGGATGGCACCGAACCACGACAGCAGAGCGCTCGGTGAGTTCTCGATCAGCGTCGCAACTCGGTCTCCCTGGCTGACGCCAAGCGCGGCGAGGGTGTTGGCGAGCTGGTTGGCGGTGCGCGCCACGTCGGCGGCCGTCAGCTTCGTGCCGCCGACATCGAGGTACTCCCCGTCGGGGTCGTCCTCCAGCCGGCGCTCGAGCAGGGCCGTCACCGTGTGCTGCTCGTCGGCGACCCAGACACCCGCGGCCATCGTCGCTCAGCCGCCGACCGCGGGCTTCACGACTTCGGCGAGCAGGCGCAAGCTCTCCCACCCGGCCTCGGGCGGAAGACCGCCGCACAGCGGATGGGTCGTGACGCTCTGCAGCTCGCCCGACTTCAGACGACCTATCAGCTCGTCGGGCGTGAACACGGCGTAGACGCCCGCCTTGCGCATCTCCTCGACGGTCATCGAGCGGTCGCGGACGGCGGAGTCGTTCTGGCCCTGCCAGGACTCGTACACCCGCGCCTCGTACAGCAGGTGCTCGCCGTAACCGGTCCAGAAGGCGTCGGGGTCCTCGGCGCAGAAGATCGTGCCCGGGCCCGTCCCGGGAAGCATGACGAACCCGGGTTCGCGCCCGAGGGCCCCGCACTCCTCGCGGTAACAGTCGGCCAGCGCCTCGTCCCGCACCTGAGGGAAGAACCCCAGCCCGAGGCGCGCGGCCCGGCGGGCGGCGGCCTTCGACACACCACCGTAGAAGGCGTGGGGATGAGGCTTGGTGTAGGGCTCGGGCGTGACCCGCACTGTGCGGCCCTTGTGCTCGAACGGTTCGTTGGTCCACGCCCGCAGCACAGTCTCGACGGCCCGCTCGATGTCGGCGCCGCGGGTGTCCCAGGGTCTGCCGAACATGCCGTACTCCTCGGGGCGGTACCCCAGCCCGAAGACGTAGGCCATGCGCCCGGCGCTGGCGTGGTCGAGGACCAGGGTGTCCTCGGCGAGCCGGATGGGATCGTGCAGGGGGACGAGCAGGGCGGCGACGGTGATGCGGATGGTCTTCGTGCGAGCGGCGAAGGCGCCGGCCATCACCAACGGTGACGGCAGGTAGCCGTCGTCCACACCGTGGTGCTCGGAGAGAGCGAGCGTGGTGAAGCCGTGCTCGTCCAGATACTCGGCCTGGTCGAGGGCGGCGGCGTACAGCTCGTCACGCGGGGTGGAAGCCAGCGCCGGCCTGCGGAGGTCGTAGCGAGCGGTGAACACGGCCACGGTGACGGCGAAACTACCGGCAGGCACCCCGGCAACCGGCGTTCACGGTCGTCGCTGTGCAGCTGTTTCACTGGCGGCGGGCAGGGGCATCACGCCCCTACGGTGAACTTGTTGAGGATGCAACCGGGGAAGTTCGTGCGTGTCCTCCTCGCGGCTTTGATTCTGGGCCTGACGGGCGGCAGCGTGGGTCTGGCCCGCGCCGCCGATCCGGCCGTCGATCCGGGCCCGACCCCCAAGGCCCAGTGCGGACCCGGCTCCAAGCCCGAGACTGACCTGCAGGGCCGGGTGCCGGCCGCCGACTTCAAGAACGGGCGGGCCGCTCAGGGCTACACCTGCAATCTCCAGCTCATCGGCCGGGACGGCAGCAACGCCGGCTTCCGGGTCTATCGCTACGTCGACGACGGCGGCCACGAGTGCGCCTTCTACGACAGCGGACCGATGCTGCCGTTCCAGGTGTTCCTCAGCAGCCCCGGTCACACCGCCGGCGTGTTCGTGCTCGACATGTCGGATCCCGCCCATCCCAAGCAAACGGCCACGCTGACCACGCCGGCCATGTTGTCGCCGCACGAGTCGTTGAACCTCAATGTCAAGCGGGGTCTTCTCGCCGCCGACATGGGCAACGCCCTCACGCTGCCTGGTTGGGTCGACATCTACGACGTGAAGCAGGACTGCCGCCATCCCGTGCTCAAGTCGAGCACGCCCCTCGGGATCTTCGGCCACGAGGGCACGTTCTCGCCCGACGGCAACACCTTCTGGGTGAGCGGGACTGCCGGTCACACGATCACCGCACTGGACGTCACCAACCCGTCCGTGCCCGTCCCGATCTGGCTCGGCACCCAATGGGTGGGGCACGGACTGAACATCAGCGACGACGGCAACCGTCTGTACCTTGCCGACATCGCCGACGCCGGGCCTCGCGCCGGCCTGACGATCCTCGACGTGAGCCAGATCCAACAGCGCAAGGCGAACCCACAGGTGCCCGTTGTCAGTCACACCAGTTGGCCAGAGGTGAGCATTCCCCAGACGGCTATCCCGGTTTCGATCAACGGCCATCCGTACCTCGTCGAGGTCGACGAGTTCAGCCGCCTGAACAACCCGAAGGGGCCGTCCGACCGGTCGGCGCCCGTCGGTGCGGCGCGCATCATCGACATCGCCGACGACACCCACCCGCGTGTCGTCTCCAACCTGCGGCTCGAGGTCAACATGCCCGCGAACGAAGAGGGCCCCGAGCAGAAGGATCCGGGCGGCACGCCGGTCATCGGGTACGCGGCCCACTACTGCGGCGTACCCTCCCGTGTGGACCCCGGCATCGTCGCCTGCGGGTTCCTGTCGTCGGGCATGCGGGTCTTCGACATCCGCGACCCGTACCACCCCAAGGAGCTGGCGTACGCCAACTTCCCGGTCGTGAACCACCCCAGCCCCGAGCTGCCGTCGTGGGCGGCGAGCGCGCCGGCCTTCGTGCCCGAGCGGGGCGAGATCTGGTACTCCGACGGCTTCAGCGGGTTCTACGCCGTGCGCTTCCTCAACGGCGTGTGGCCCTTCAAGACGGCTGCAGCGGGGACGGCGACACCGACCGTGCAGGCGGCTCGAACGTCGGCATCGCCCGCGGCGGGCGGACCGGCGCAAACCTATCAGGTCCGGGCGATTCTGGTGCCGCTCGATGGAACGCCCGAGGCCGAAAGCGCACTCGACTTCGCCAGGGAGATTGCGCGGGCGACTGGCGCGAA
>CADDZP010000383.1 GCA_902812475.1 Actinomycetota bacterium
GGCGAGGCCAGGCCGTTGTAGTCGCCGGCCCGGGTCACGATGCGGGCCCGCCACCGCTGGGCCCAGCGTCCGATGGCAGGCAGCAGGCCGAAGCCGGCCAGCTTGCCGTCGCTGGCGATGGCGAGGAAGCGGGTGCGGAAGGACTGCCGGGCGCGGTGGAGAGTGACGTCGACGGCGCCGGTGCTGCATCCCAACTCGTCGGCGATGTCGCGGCTGGGACGTCCCTCGGCCCAGAGCGCCAGCGCGGTCTGGTGGCGGGGGTTCAGCTCCCTCAGCGCGGCGTGCACGAAGGCACGGTCGAGGGCGTCGAACACCGAGTCGACGACGACGTCGCCGCCGTCGGCGTCGGCCAGGGCGGCCACCGGCTTGCGCTTGCAGCGGTCGTTGCAGACGTTGGCGGCGATCACCCGCAGCCACGGGTAGAAGCGTCGGTCCCCCCCGAAGTCGGGCAGCGCCCGGTACGCCCGGACCAGCGCCTCCTGGGCCGCCTCCTCGCCGTCGTGGGGGTCACCCAGCCGGCGCTCACAGTAGCGGCGCAGCCGCGAGAAGTAGCGGGTATAGAGGTCGGCGAACGCCTCTTCGTCGCCCGTCTGAAAGCGCTCGACGAGCGCGGCGTCGCGATCCAGGTCGACGTCGTCAGCGCGTAGTGCCACCCAGCTTCCCCCCAGGCTCACCGAGACGATAACTGCGCAGGCAACCAATTCTCCCTGGAAGCCGCGTTTCCCTCCCTCCGCCTGTAAGAAGATGACCACCCGGTCGTTCTCTGTGTGAGTTCTTTCGCAGAGAGGGAGGAGAAGGCGGTGTCAGAGGCCATGGCCCTCGTCACTGTCGACGTCGGGCGAGGGTTGGCGGGAGCTGGGGCACTGTGCAGCCTGGCGGCCGCGTTCCGCGCCGCCGGGCTGCCGGTTGTCCACGTCGTCGATGGCAGCCTGTCGCCCGCACTGGCGCCCGCCGCCGCCGCCGGCCTCGACGAGGACCTCTTGTCGACGGGAGGCGTCGAGGTCCTCGGGCGGGCAGAGATGGTTGTCGCCTTCCGAAGCTTGGGCGCCTTCGACGCCACCCCTCTCGACGCACTGTTGCGCGGCCTCGGGGTCGACACCATCGTCGTCGGCGGGTCCGTGCCGTCGCCACGGGTGAGCGCGTCGGTCGCCGCCGCCGAACTGCGCGGCTACCGGGTCATGTTGGCGACCGACGAGCTCGCCGTCACCCTCGGCGCCCACCTCTCCGCCGCCTGACACGGTCGCCGGCGGGACAACCGGGGGTGGCCCCAGCGCCCCTGGGCCCGCCGGCTTCAATCCGTCGCCGAGCACGGCGGATTGTCACCCCGACCCAGGACAAGCGGTGCCACGGTTGTTTACGATGAGTACTGGCGGGTATTCGCTTGACCGGACGGAGGAGGGGATGCAAGAGGGAGGTATGGAGGACCGAATCGTCAGCGACGGGGACCGCGATCGCGTTCGGGAGCTGACCAACAAGGTCGAAGGGTTGCAAGAGGCGTTGCTGAGCCGGGACGTCATTGGGCAGGCCAAAGGCATTCTCATGGAACGGCTGCACCTGACGCCCGACCAGGCGTTCGAAGAGCTGCGCCAGGCGTCGCAACGAAGCAACCGCAAGCTCAGGGACCTCGCCTTCGAGCTGGCCCAGACGGGCGTCTGGCCAGTCCGTCCCGACTCACCGGGCCCCAGCCTCGACGGGCAGAGTCCTGCGGCCTGAGCCCCGACGGCCAGAGCGCTCGTTAGCGCCCTCCTGAGCGTTCGGCCAGGTCCTCGAGGACGGCGAAGGCGGCGTTGCGGCCGTTGAGGCCGATGACGCTGCCGCCCGGGTGTGTGGCCGCGCCACAGAGATAGAGGGCCGGGACCGGTGTGCGGGGGCTGAAGCGCCGTTCCCACAGCTGGTCCGGGAGGCACTCGCCCTGGAAGATGTGACCGCCGGTCAGGCCGATACGGGCTTCGACGTCGGGCGGGCCCAAGACCTGGCGGTACTCGACCGCGTCTGCGACGTCGGGGGCGAAGCGGGCGATCGACGCCATCGCCATGTCGGCGATCTCGTCGCCGCGGGTGTCCCAGTCGCCGTCGGCCAGTGCGTGAGGGACGTACTGAGCGAACACGCTCATGGTCTGGCCGCCGGGCGGCGCGATCGTGTCGTCGTAGGCGGTATGGAAGTACAGCTCGCACCAGTCGGGCGCGGGCACACCGCGTCGGCTCCGTTCGTAGGCGGCCTGGGTGTCGTCGACGCCCGTGCTGATGGTGACCATGCCGCGGTAGGGCGTTCGATCGCCGTTGCCGTTCGCGGTGAAGCGCGGCAGCCGCGACAGGGCGCAGTTGATCTTCAACACGGGGCTGTCGCTGTTCCAGTCCTCGACGCGCCGGCGGAAGTCGGTGGGGACGTCGGCGCCGTGAGCGTCGAGAAGCCCGAGCGTCCGCTTGGGATCTGCGTTGGAGACGACAGCGCGTGCACTGACGACGTCGCCACCTTCGAGCTCGACGCCTTCGCCCGGACGGATGGCGGCGACAGGCGCGTCGAGGATGACCGACGCACCGGCGTGGCGCGCCGCTTCGGCGATGGCGAACGAGACGCGCCCCATCCCGCCGTGCACATAGCCCCACGCGCCGGGCGTGCCCTCGAGCGTGCCCATGGCGTGCATGAGGTGGACTGCGGCCGTGCCCGGGTCGCGTGGACCGACGTTGGTGCCGATGACTCCCTGGCCGTGCAACGCCGTCCGCAGCCGTTCGTCTCTGACGTAGCGCTCCACGACGTCGGCGATCGAGTCGGAGAAGACGACGTCGATGGCTTCACGGTCGTGTTGCAGGAGCTCCTCGATCTCCTCGTCGGTCGGGGCTGGTCCCACCCACGTGTCGCGCCGGCCGTGACGCAGCGCCCGGCGGACACGACCGAAGAGCTCGCCGTAGGCGAAGAAGCCGTCGATGTCGTCGGGCGCGATCTTTTCCACGGACTCGGCCGTGCGCCGGTCGTCGTGCCACACGGTCAGCGCACTGCCGTCCTCGAACGGGCACCACAGATGCGGGTCGACGGGGTGGACCGCGTAGCCGTGCCGGCGCAGGTCGAGCTCGTCGACCACCAGTTGGTCGAGGAGACCGACGACATAGGCGCACGGGCTGACGATCCAGCGCTCGTCGTCGAAGGGCGTCTCGAGGGTGCACGCCCCGCCGACGCGGTCCCGGCGCTCGAGGACGAGGGTCTGCTTGCCCGCCTTGGCGAGGTACGCGGCCGCCGTCAGCCCGTTGTGGCCGGCCCCCACGACGACGACGTCCCATGTCTTCCCGCCGGCTTCTTGGCGCAGAAATGTGCGGTGCTCGCTCATTCGTGCGCCACGAACGCAAGGAGCTCGCCGCTGGGACTCAGATGCGTTCGAGGGCGGCGCCATCGAACAGCGGCTCGATGTCCTGGCTCACGACGTCGGCCTCCATCTCCTCAGCGGTCGGCGGCTGGGTGGCGTCGAATGCACTGGCAGCGTCGATCGTCGGGCGCAGCAGGCGGGCGTCGCTCGACGTGTTGAGG
>CADDZP010000384.1 GCA_902812475.1 Actinomycetota bacterium
CACGCGCTCGCCGACCTCCTCGACGGGCAGGGGGTCGGTGCGGCGGCGCCCCATGCGCCGTCGCAGCTGGCCCACCTGGCGGTACGTGATCGTGAAGAGCCACGAGCGGAAGCCGTCCTCGTTGCCTTCGAAGCGGCGCAGGCCCTCCGCCACGGCGATGAAGACGTCCGCCGCCAGGTCCTCGGCGTCGGCAGGGGCTCGCGCCCGTAGGAACGCAAGGACCGGAGGATGGAACTCGCGGTAGAGCCTCTCGAGGGCCCAGGGTGCCCCCGTGCGCGCCGCGTCGAGCACGTCGCTGAACTGCTCGCCGAGGGCCACGGCGAGCGTCTATCCGCGCAGCGTCTTCAGCATCTGCCGGGCGACGGCCGCGTTCATCTCGTAGACCGCGTCCTTGCGCGCGCGATCGGCTCGCTTCAGCAACCCGCCCCCCGTCATGTCGGCCAGCGCGTTGAGGCCAGACGTCACCGCCCGCCTCGTGCTGTCGGTGGCCTCGTACCCCATCCGGGTCAGGCCCTTGAGGATGTCGCTGCTCGCGATCGGCCCGGGGGCCGCCGAGGCGATGACAGTCAGCGCGTCCTTGGTGATCTCCGACGCCTTCTCGACCGCCTGCACGGGCGTGAGGCGCTCCTCTTCGCCCTCGACCGAAGCGAGCCAGCGCCGTACTTTGCGGACGAGTTCGTCGTGGGTCTCACCCTCGAACGTCAGAGAGGGCATGTCAGCGGAGGCTAGCCGTCACGAGCGTCAGCAGCTCGTAGAGGATCCGCGCTGTCGCGCCCCACACCGTCTCCTGGGCGACGTCGAAGAAGTGCATGGCGCGGTCGTCGATGCCGGGGATGTCCCAGCGCTCCTGGTGATACACGTCCGGCTCGAACAGCTCGGCGATGCTGACGTCGAAGGTGCGCGCTACCTCGCCCGGGTTCGGCACCAACGTGGGCCGGCCCGGGAGCAGGCCGACGAAGGGAGCAAGCGAGAAGCGCCCGGCGACGGTCGCCAGCTCCTGCAACGGGCCGACGAGGTCGACGTTCTCGGGCGGGATGCCGACCTCCTCGTAGGCCTCGCGCAAGGCGCCCGCCTCGAACGTCTCGTCGTCGTGGACCTTGCCGCCGGGAAAGGCGACCTCGCCCTGGTGGGACGGAAGGTCGGTCGAGCGCCGCGTCAACACGAGGCGGGCCAGGCCGTCCTCTTCGAACACGGGGACGAGGACGGCAGCCTGGCGGGCCTCGGGAATGGTTGGCGCCACCGGTCTTCCCGGTGGCGCCGACTCAACTGCATTGCGGACCTGCTCGACGGTCACCGCCCGGGCCTCCTGGGGGACCGATGCCCATGGCGGTGCCTGGCCGGCGCGGACGTGCGGCGGCCTGGGGATGCGCTGCTGTCCGGGCGTTGTTACATCATCCCCATGCCGCCCATGCCACCCATGCCGCCCATGCCACCACCGGGCGGCATGCCGGCAGCAGCGGCGCCGGGCTCCTCGGGCTTGTCGGCCACGAGGGCCTCGGTGGTGAGCAGCAGGCCGACGACCGACGCCGCGTTCTGCAGCGCCGAGCGGGTGACCTTGGCCGGGTCGATGACGCCCGCCTTGAACAGGTCCTCGAGCTGGCCGGTGAGGGCGTTCATGCCCGTCGTCCCCGACTCCTCCTCGACGTTGCGGACCATCACCGCGCCTTCGAGGCCGGCGTTGTGGGCGATCCAGCGCAGGGGCTCCTCGAGTGACCGGTAGACGATGGTGGCGCCGGTGGCCTCGTCGCCGTCGAGGGACAGGTTGCGGATGTTCGACCGTGACCGCAGCAGCGCGGTCCCGCCGCCGGGGACGACGCCCTCCTCGATGGCAGCACGAGTGGCGGACAGCGCGTCCTCGATGCGGTGCTTCTTCTCCTTGAGCTCCACCTCAGTGGCGGCGCCCACGCGGATGAGGGCCACGCCGCCGGAGAGCTTGGCCAGGCGCTCCTGCAGCTTCTCGCGGTCCCAGTCGGAGTCGGTCTCGTCGATCTCCCGCTTGATCTGGGCGATCCGGCCCTGCACATCCTCGGACGAGCCGCCGCCTTCGACGATCGTCGTGTCGTCCTTGGTGACCTCGACCCGCCGAGCCCGGCCCAGCAGGTCGAGTGTCACGTTCTCGAGCTTGAGACCGACCTCCTCGGAGATGACCTGGCCGCCCGTGAGGATGGCGATGTCCTGCAGCATGGCCTTGCGCCGCTCGCCGAAGCCAGGCGCCTTCACCGCCACGGACACGAACGTGCCCCGGATCTTGTTGACGACGAGCGTGGCGAGCGCCTCGCCCTCGACGTCCTCGGCGATGATCAGCAGCTGCTTGCCGCCCTGCATGACCTTCTCCAGCACGGGCAGCAGGTCGTGCACGGCGCTGATCTTCTGGTTGGCGATGAGGATGTAGGGATCGTCGAGCACCGCTTCTTGGCGCTCCGGATCGGTGACGAAGTACGGCGACAGGAACCCCTTGTCGAACTGCATGCCTTCGGTGAACTCGAGCTCCATGCCGAAGGTGTTCGACTCCTCGACCGTGACCACGCCGTCCTTGCCCACCTTGTCGATGGCGTCGGCGATGACGTCGCCGATGGAGGGGTCGGCGGCCGAGATGGACGCCACCTGGGCGATCTCGGACTTGTCCTCGACGTCCTTGGCCTGGCTCTTGATGCCCTCGACAGCCGCGGCCACTGCCTTGTCGATGCCGCGCTTGAGCGCCATCGGGCTGGCGCCCGCGGCCACGTTGCGGAAGCCCTCGCGCACGAGCGCCTGGGCCAGCACCGTCGCCGTGGTGGTGCCGTCGCCGGCCACGTCGTTGGTCTTGGTGGCGACCTCCTTCACCAGCTGGGCCCCCATGTTCTCGAAGGGGTTCTCCAGCTCGACTTCCTTGGCGATGGTGACGCCGTCGTTGGTGATGGTGGGCGCGCCGAACTTCTTCTCGAGGACCACGTTGCGGCCCCGCGGCCCCAGCGTGACCTTCACGGCGTCGGCCAGCTTGTCGACGCCCCTCTCGAGGTCGCGGCGCGCCAACTCGGTGAACTGCAGCATCTTGGGCATGTAGGTGTCCTTACTTCTTCTTCGACTTGCCCTCGGCGACGGCGAGCACGTCGCGGCTGGTGAGGATCAACAGGTCCTCACCCTCGACGGTGATCTCGGTGCCGCCGTACTTGCTGTAGACGACGGTGTCGCCGACCTTGACGTCGAGGGGGATCAGATCCCCGCTCTGCTCGGAACGACGGCCCGGGCCCACGGCGAGGACCTCGCCGAACTGGGGCTTCTCCTTGGCCGTGTCGGGGATGACGAGGCCGCTGACGGTCGTCTCTTCGGCCTCGTTGGGGCGGACGACGATGCGGTCTTCGAGGGGCTTGAGGTTCATCCTGCCTCCGGTTAGCACTCTCTGGTTGCGAGTGCTAACCCTACCGAGGCCTCAGGCTCTATTCAAACGGGGAGCCGGAGGTTGGGTGCGACGGCGGCGTGGCCGCCAACGGGCCCCTGCGGGAGCGGGTGGCCGACGACTGCGCAAGACGCGGGC
>CADDZP010000385.1 GCA_902812475.1 Actinomycetota bacterium
AGGGCGAGGTACTCGCCCTGCAGCTTGCCCAGGTCGGCGAGGCGGGCCTGGGAGGCGGCGACCTGCTGGTTGATCTGGGCCGCGGCGGCCGCATTCTTGGCCCGCGCCGCGGTCGCCTGAAGGGCGGCCAGGCCGCGGGCCTGGGCCGCGTAGGCCACCTCGGGCGTCTGGCCGCCCGCCTGGGCGCTGATGGCGTTCAGCTGGTCGTCGGCCTGGTCGGCCTGCTTCTGGGCGGCGTCGACGGAGGCCTTGGCCACGTCGTACTGGCTCTGGAACAGGAAATGCAGCGTGTCGTTGGCGGCGGCGCGGGCCACGGGCACGGCCGCGCTCTTCTTCGACGTCGTGTACGTGACGTTGACGAAGGCGCTGGTGTTGACCTGCTTGACGCTGAGCCCTCCCCGCACACGCGCCGGCGGGACGCCCGTCTCGCTCGAGACCTGGGCGATCAGGCGGTTGGTCTTGGCCGCGCCCGCCACGTTGGACGCGAAGAACTTGTCGGCGTCAGAGCCGCGGTACTGATTGGAGCGGACGCCACCGACGAGCGAGGTGGGGATGATGCTGGCCCTGGCCATGTACTGGGTGGGTCGCAGCGCGAACCACGCCAGGGGCACGAGGCCGGCGACCGCGGGCACGAGGACGAGCACCCAGAACCGCCTGCCGATGGCCTTGAAGTAGTCGAGAATTTCCATTGGAGTGCCGGGCCGGGTGAAGGGCCGCCGGATAGCATGACGCATCTCGCGGGCGGCCTGGCGCCGCCCAGTCTTAGCAGTTCCTCGTGTCGGGGCACCTCGGGATGGCCACAGCCGAACTCACCACCACGCCGCGCATCGACTGGACGAAGCTGGCCGTCGCCGCGGCCGTGTTCGCCGCTGCGGTGCTCGCCGCCGTCGCCGGCATGGGAGCGGGCGAGGGCTCCAAGAGCGCCGTGGTCCTCCCGATCGCCATCGGCGCCGGGCTGATCCTCGCCGTCCTGGCCCTGACGCGGTTCCAGGTCTACGTGATCGAGATGCTGATCGCGCGGGCCAGCCTCGACATGGCCAAGCTCAGTCAGCGCACGGCGGGCAGCACGTCGGTCGGCGCCTCGTCGCGCGCCCTGGACCCGTCGAGCATCCTCGCCGTGCTGTTCCTGCTCGCGGCCGGCGTCTGGCTGGCCGCCCAGTACCGCTACCGAGGCTCGCTCCCCGGCTCCCCGCTGCGCCGGGCACTCGTGCTGTTCCTGGCCGCCGGCGCCGTCAGCGTGCTCGGGTCGAACAACGTGACGTCGAGCGCCCTCGAGGCCCTGCGCATCTGCGCCGTCGTGGCCATGTTCACGGTGCTCGAGCAGATGATCACCAACATCACCAAGGCCAAGCAGTTGCTTCTGGCCTGCTTCCTGGCCACGGTGATCCCCCTCGTCTACACGACGTACGGGTTCCTCACCGGCCACCCGAAGTCCGACCTCAAGGGCGGCTACACCCGCATCTCGGGGACGTTCAACCAGTCCAACGACTACGGGCGCTTCCTCATGCTGATGATCATCATGGGCGCCGCCGTCTACCCGCACCTCGAGCGCAAGTGGCGCCGGGCGATGGGCGTCATGCTCGTGCTGTCGTCGATCTACCTGTTCTTCACCTACACGCGCAGCGCCCTGGTGGCGTGCGCCCTCGGCCTGCTGATCGTCGGCATCCTGCAGAGCAAGCGCCTGCTGGCCGGCCTGCTCATCGCCGGCATGGCCGGACTGCTCCTCGTGCCGTCGCTGTCGGGCCGCTTCACCGACCTCACCCAGTACCAGGCCAAGCAGCTTTCCCAGCAGGGCGGCACGAACGGCGGCAACACCCTGGCCTGGCGGCTCTCCTACTGGACCGAGGTGCTGCCCCTCGCCAACTCCAACCCGATCACGGGCATCGGCCTGAACCAGACGAAGTTCAGCACCAACAAGGCCAAGCAGCCGCACAACGACTTCATCCGCACCTACGTCGAGACGGGGCTGGTCGGCTTCTTCGCCTACGTGGCCATGCTCATCTCGCTCGTGCTGCTCGGTCGACGAGCCGTCCGACGAACGAAGAAGGGGACGTTCGAACGAGGAGTCGCCGTCGGCTTCCTCGGCTGCGCGGCGGCGTTCATCGCCGTCAGCGTGGTGGCCAACGTCATCTCCAACGTCGTCAACCTCTGGTACTTCATCGCCTTCGCCGCCTGCACCTCAGCGATCGTCAAGATCGCCGACCGCCGCGAAGCCATGGCCAGCCTCCCAGCACCGTACTGACCTCCGCCGCGGGTCCGCCCTTGGCCGGTGGGCCGGGGAAGGGCCGTACTGCCGCCGTTCGTAGCGACTTCGGTACACGCTGCAGGCCGGCGGACGAGCAGCGGGCGCGCAATCATCCGGGCCTGGCACCGCCGGACTATGGATGGGGGAACATCCACGATGTGGTCGCCACCTCGACAGTGTCGACCACCCGAATTCGACTTGATTCCAAAGGGACGGCGTCGATGTGGTCCCAAAGAAGCACCAGCGCGACGTCTCGACAGAAGGTGTTCTTGGCGACTCGTAAACCTGGAGCGCTCGTTCGATCTCGGAGTCACGTATCCACATGGCAGTTGCGGCTCACTGCGTTCGCGAGAACGACCGTGCCGGCTGGCGTCAATCGGTACGGTCCCGTAACGCGACAAGGTCCGCACGGAGCGCGGCGCGTCGTTCATCGAGGACATCAGCGAACCGCATGTCGAGGACCTGCTGAGCTTCATGCTCGGAAAACGAGAACGGGGGCCGCATTAGAGCGACGACAGCGTCCTCTCGGCGCCCGACACGCTTCACCAACGCAAGGATGGCATCGGCATCAGCCTGGGCGCGGAGCAACGCCTCGATGATCGAGACCCGTTGGATTGCTGATTCGTCTGAGAGAGACCGCAGCGCTTCGGCGTCGCTTTCCTTCATCGGTTTCATCTTGTCCCCCTTGGCACGTCGTCACGTACCTCCGTACACGCCGTACCTTCGATCTCCGATTGGACTCACACCGTAGGCACCAGAGCAAAAGAAGGTCGCCCCTCGTCTCGAGCACCCTCCCGAGCCCTGCCAGCTCACGCCCGGCGATGCGAAGTCGAGTTCCCATTCCATCCGGTAGCTGCCCGTACAATCCGACTGGTTACGACCTCCGCACGCGATCGTCTTCTGGACCTTGTACCTGTCGACGTTGAAGCTCGGCCGGCGAGCGACATCGATAACGCGGCGACCGTTCCTCTCCACCCAGAAGCTTCCCGACGCGACCCTGGTTTTCGCGTTGTAGCAACGCAGTTCAATGCTGAACGTAATGCTGCGACGCCCGCGACGCAGCTTGTTGATCTTCGACGACGCCCTGATGAGGCAAGACGCTGTGCCGTTCAAGTCGAACGCGTTGACCGGATCGCCTGAGACGTAGTCGTAGTCGTTGGCGCTGCCGCCCTCGACGGGGTCGACCTCCAGGAAGCGGCCCAGGCCCGGCACGTACTGGCGGGCGCCCATCTCGATGGTGGCGATGGAGCCCTCGTGCTCCAGGCCCC
>CADDZP010000386.1 GCA_902812475.1 Actinomycetota bacterium
CACGACCGGGCTCTCCAACGGACCCACCGAGGCGGTGAACCTGCTCATTGAGAAGGTCCGAAGGATCAGCCACGGCTTCCGCAATTTCGAAAACTATCGACTGCGGCTCCTCCTGCGCTGCGGCGTGAAATGGCAGACTCGACCGACTGCACGAATCAGAGGCCGTCAACCACGCTTGGTCGCGTAGACCCGGTAAACAGCCGTCCTCGGTCGTGGCCACGTGGCGTTGCCAGCGCCGTCGACAGCGACTGGGTCAGACCGACTCGGTCGGCGATTTCACCCAGCAGGTGCAGCCCGACCTGGGAGGCGACCTGGGTGTCGCCGCCCATCACCACCACCTTCTCCACTGCCCGTGTACCGTTCACCTCGCGAGTGCCCTCCTGACTCGGGACTGTGATGCTTCTACACCATCAGAATCCCTTGTCCGGTGGGCACTTCCGCGGATGGTCAGCGATCAGCGCTTCGGGTGAGCTGAAAGATCGGGGCTAACTCACGGGCTCTCCCGCACCAAAGAGGCCCGACGTCAACCGGACGGCCATCCCATTTTCATTCGTCCGGGGTGGCCCGATCGAGGGGCCATGTGGAACTAACTGGGAGTGACCCTGAACCGTGCCGCTACGCGGTCGCGTCGGGCAGGATCTCGTACTGCGGGTTCATGATGGCCAGGCGCTGGTCATGGAGACCCACCATGCCTTCGGCGCGTATGCGCACGCCTGACTTCAGGCCCGGGACGGTCCGCCGGCCCAGGAAGACGAGCGTGATGGCTCCCGACTCGTCCCGCAGCGTGACCTCTAGGGTCGCCACACCGCTCCACGGCTGCACGCGGAGGGCGTGGATCTTGCCTGCAATTCGAACGTGCTGGCGATAGCGACAGTCGCCGATCGGGGTCCGGTCGCTCGGAAGCTGCGTCGGCGCGGTTTCGATGGCCGATGACTTGCGGGGTCTCTCTTCGTCGGTCGGCCGTCGCGTCACATGGCGAACCAGTCGGGCCGCCCGCGAGGTATCACCACCGGCGCCGAGGTGGTACGGGACGATTGTGACGTTGCAGTGTGGAAAATCGGACAGCGCCTCAGCGATGCTCTCCGCGGTCCGATCGTGGAGGAATCGGTGCCAGAGCCGCCGGTAATAGCGGCGAGGAATGAGAACCGTGACTTCGGTCTCTCCGTCGGCGAGGGCCTGAGCGACCACCTCGGCGGAGGCCCGCGTCAGCCGCCTGTCGGGGACCTCGATGATGTCCAGACTGATGCGTGTGAGCCCGAGCCGGCTCCACGCCACGCTGAGATCCTCGCTCTTGATGGGGTCGAGATCGAAGTGCACGGCGCGCAGCTCATCGGGCACGAGCGTGCGGGCATATTGGATCGCTCGTGCCGAGGCCACGTCGAGGTTGTCGACGAGGACGATCACGACGTGGCGGCGCATGACCGGCGCCTCCGCCAACTTGGGTGCGTCCTTCTCGAGCTCTTCGGCCTCGGCCTCGTACTGCTTGTTGAGGCGGGTCAGCCCGAACACCATCACCGGGACGAGCAGGATGATGACCCACGCCCCGTGCGTGAACTTGGTGATGGCGATGATGACGTCAACCACCAGCGAGAGGACGGCGCCCGTGCCGTTGACGAACAGGCCTCCCCGCCAGCCCTGCTCCTTCTGCCTGATGTGGTGACGAGCCATGCCCGCCTGCGACAGCGTGAAGCTGGTGAACACGCCGATGGCGTAGAGGGGGATCAGGCGGTCGACCTTCGCCCCGGTGATGACGACGAGCACGATGGCGGCGGCGGCGAGCGAGATGATGCCGTTGGAGAACACCAGGCGGTGGCCCCGCTTGGTGAGCTGGCGGGGCATGAAGTTGTCGCCTGCGTGGAAGCTGGCCAGGCGGGGGAAGTCGGCGAAGCTGGTGTTTGCGGCAAGGACGAGGATGAGCATGGTGCCGGCCTGCAGGGCGAAGTACAGGGCGTGGCCCATCGCTCCGCCTCCGAACACGAGCTTGCCGATCTGGGAGATGACGGTCGGGGTGCCCTTCTCGTAGGGCGCCACATGCGTGCGAGCCGCCAACCAGGAGAGCCCGAAGAACATGGTGCCGAGCGTCGAGCCCATGATCACGAGCGTCCTACGGGCGTTCATCCATTCCGGCGGGCGGAAGGCGGGCACGCCGTTGGAGATGGCCTCCACGCCGGTCACCGCCGCGCCCCCCGAGGCGAAGGCGGTCAGGACGATGAAGAGCCCGGCGCCTTGGAGGAGTCCCGTCCCGGGCGAGCCGACCTTCACCAACCCGGCGTGGTGGAGGGATTCGGTCGGCAGGTGCCCGAAGAGCATCTTGCCGAACCCAATCACCAGGAGCAGGACCATCGTCCCGATGAAGAAGTAGGTGGGCACCGCGAAGATGCGGCCCGACTCGCGCACGCCCCGGAGGTTCCCGTAGGCGATGAGGACGATGAACGCCACCGAGATGGGCACGGCGTACGGGACCAGCGGTGCGAACGCCGACGTGAGCGCTGCCGTCCCGGCCGCCACCGAAACGGCCACCGTGAGGACATAATCGGTGAGCAGGGCAACGCCCGCCACCTGGGCGGGCAGCAGGCCGAAGTTGTCCCTCGTGACGATGTACGCCCCGCCGGCGCTGGGATAGGCCTTGATGGTCTGGCGGTACGACAGGATCAGGAAGCCGAGCACGACCAAGAGGGCGACCGTGATCGGCATGACCAGTGCGAAGGCGGCCACGCCCACGAACGGCACGAGGTGCGTGAGGATCTCCTCGGTGCCGTAGGCGACCGACGAGAGGTTGTCGGAGGCGAACACCGCCAGGGCGGTCGGCTTTCCAAGGCGCTCGTGGATCAGCTGCTCGGTATGCAGCGGCGGTCCGAGCAGGGAGTTCTTTATCCGGTAGCTGCGCGACTCCGGGACCTCGACTTCGGGGAGCGTCAGCTTCTGCTCGAGGAAGGGCGCCTCGGCGTGCTGGACCTCGCGCTCGGTCTGCATGTCAGGCGGCCTGGTGGGCCAGCAGGAGACCGACGTTGTCAACCAGAGCGACGGCCGTGAGCCGGCACTCGGAGCGGACGGACCTGCCCGGCGTGGGCACGAGGACGAAGCGGCCGAACAAAGCACCGCCGCCGTGGACAGGGAGCGCGACTCCTCCTCGCGGCAGCTCGAAGCCATCGCCCGCCCAACGGTGCACCGACGTCTGGACGTGGCCGGAGGATTCGATCACCGGGAACGAGGCCACGAACGGCGCCCGCTCGAACCAGCAGTCCTGGAGGTTGAGGAGGTCGATGAGCTCGGCGGTGACCGCCAGGATGACGTCCTCCACGCCTTCACCGCTCGCCGCGAGCTCGGCCACGCGGTGGATGCGCCGGAGGTCCCGCTGATCGGCCCTCAGCAGCGTCCGCGTGCGCTGCATCCGAGATCCGATCTCGCCGGCAGCTATTCCGACTGCGAGGAGGATGGCGGTCGTAAGGACGTCGTTGTGGCTCGACATCTTGAGCGAGCCGTACGGTCGGGTGTGAAAGAAGTCGAAG
>CADDZP010000387.1 GCA_902812475.1 Actinomycetota bacterium
GCCGCTGCGCGAGAAGCTGCTCTTCTTCCCGGCGAAGATCGGCGACCTGATCCGCTTTGCGTACGGCACGGTGGGCATCGTGCTCCTGATCCAGGCGGCCCGCCTTGACCGGGCGCAGATCCAGAAAGCGCTCATCGGGTTCTGCTTGGGGGCCGATGCGAGCGTGTTGTGGGCGCTCGCTTCTCCGAGCCGCGCCGGCCGGTCCCAAGGCCTGGCCGGTCATCCCGTGGCGTTCGGCTGGATCTCGGCAATCGCCGTGCTTGTCGCCATCGGGCTGTGGTTGACGCCGGGCAAGTGGACCCGACGGATCGCCGCCGCGTCCGTCGCCATTGGCACCGTCGGAATCTTCGTCAGCGGCACCCGCAGTGCTCTGCTGATCGCCGTCGCCGGCGTCGCCATTCTGCAGTTCGGGCTGCGGTCGGCCCGTCGCACCGTGGTCTTCGTCGTGATCGGAGCGATCGGCCTGGGTGTCGGTCTGCTGGGCGTGGCGGGCAACACCTCGACTGGGGTGCGCCTGGCCGGCGGCAACAATGCCGAACTCTCCAATCAGGGCCGTGACCTCCTCCGTGACGACGCGTTCACGATCGTCCACAAGCACGGGCTCACGGGGATCGGCTTCAAGTACCTGTTCCCTCCGCACAGCCTGGTCCTCGGCATTCTTGGCGCCGCAGGGGTCATCGGGTTCGCCGGCTTCCTGCTCCTCGTGTTCCGCCTCGTCCGACGATTCGCGGCGACGCGCCCGGAAGACACCCAGGCGCTGGCGGTGCTGTCGGCCGCTCTCGCGTTCTACGCGCTGTCGTGGATCGTCAACGTCGCGTGGGACCACTGGTTCTGGGTCCCGCTGGCGTTGGTGCTCGCCCTTCCGCCGCCTGAACGCGTCCCGATGCCTGGGCCGGAGGCAGCGGCCGTCGCGTGACGATCGTCCTGGCCGCCTGTTTCAACAGGCCATACGTCCCGCACGTCGCCACGATGCTGCAGTCATTCATCGCGTCCTCGTCAACGCCCGCGCAGTGGTACCTGGTCGGGGACGAATCGGTGGACGCCGAGACCATGAAGCAACTTCTGGAGTTCGCCGAAGGTGGGGGCTTGAACGTCACGTCCCTTCGCATCCCCGACGAGCTTGCAGCCGGATTCGAGGACCGGCCGGTGTACCCGCGCATCGCCTGGTTCCGGGCCGTCCTCGCCGAGGCGCTCCCGCACGAGGACCGCCTGATCTACCTGGACAGTGACGTTCTCGCCCTGCACGACCTCGCCCCGCTCTGGGAGACGGCGTTGCGCGAGGGCCACGTGTTCGCGGCGGTGGCGCACCCGTCCTACGTCGTGGCGCCCGCCGAGTGCGAGCGCCTGCGCCTGCCTCCGGGCGCGCCCGTCCTGAACTCGGGCGTGATGGTCATGGACCTCGCCGCCATGCGGGCGGACGGCTTCGCCGACCACATCCGGGCCTTTGCCACGAGCCGGGATCGTCCGCCGCTCCGCTACGCCGATCAGGACGCCATGAACGTCGTGTACGCCGGGCGCTGGACACAGCTCGATCCGGTGTGGAACGCCATGAGCCCGGTCGTCATGCCGTTCGTGAGCGGCGCCTCGTGGGATGACGACGCCCACCACGATCCCCTCGTCCTCGAGCGCGCCGCACGGTCGCCGGCCGTGGTCCACTTCGACGGTGCGTCGGTCCTACGGCCGTGGCACCGCAGGTGCTTCAACCCGTTCGCCGGCCTCTACCGCGAATTCCGGAGCACCACGCCGTGGCCGCTCGACGGATTGCAGGAGCGCCGCCACGACGCCCTGTTCGCACGGATCCCCGCGCGTCTTCAGGCCCAGGTCTGGCACCGCCGCTATCTCCGATCGCAGCGGGGGAACCAGTAGGTCAGCCGGCCGCGTGCCCTGCGCCGGCGGCCAGGCTGACCGTGCGGTCGCTGTACTCCATGACGATCGGGTCATGGGTGACGATGATGATCCCGACGCCGCCCTTGATCTTCACGAGTGTCGACAGAAGCGCACGCGACGTCTCGCTGTCGAGAGCGGACGTGGGCTCGTCGAGCACGAGGATCGACGGGTGTCCGTACAAGGCCCGCGCGAGCCCGAGCCGCTGGCGCTGCCCTCCTGACATCAACCCGCCCCGTTCACCGAGGGGGGCGTCGAGCCCGTCGGGCAGGCTCCGTACCCAGTCGGCGAGCTGTGCCGATTCCAGGCTCGACCAGACCTCGCTGTCGACGTCGCCGGAGTGAGCGGGCCGGTCGAGTGAGACGTTGAAGCGAATGTTGTCGTCCCAGGCGAATGTCTCCTGGGCCACGTAGCCGACTGACGTCGCGGCCGGGCGGTCTACCTGTCCCTCCTGCGGTGACAGGAGGCCGATGAGAAGGTCGACGAGCGTCGTCTTGCCGGCTCCGGACTCGCCGACGATGGCGACGAGCTCCCCTGGGCGGAGGTCGAGACTCACTTCGCGGAGTGCGTCGGTCGTGCCCGTCGGGTACCGGAAGCTCACACGGTCGAGCGAAACCAACTTCCCGTTCCCAGATGGCTCGCTGGCTGTCACTGTCTCGGACGGGATCGATGCTTCTTGTGCGTCGCCGTCTGCTGCGGCCGCGCCTTCCAGCTGTCGAAGGTGGGGCTCCAGGGCGAGGACAGGCGCCCCCGAGATCTTGATGAACGTGAGCGAGTAGAGAGCGCGTGCCAAGGCCGGCATCGCTCGTGCCGCCACACCGGCGAGCAGGCCGAAGGAAGCGAGGATGGCGCCGCGTCCCTCGACGTAATACGTGACGCCCATGCAGAGCCCGATGCCGATCACCAGCGCAATCTCCAGGTAGTACCTGGAGACCTGTTGGTAGAACTGAAAGTCTCGGGCGGCCAGGGCGAAGATGTTGCGGGTCGTCGTGAACCGGCTGACCGCCACGTTCTCGGCCCGGAATGCCTTCAGCGTCTTCAGGCTCGAGAATGACTCGTTCAAGTCATGCAGACAGGCGCGGTTCGAGTCATGCATGCGCGCGCTGACGCCACCGACGCGCGCCCGGATGATCGACGAGTACAGCCACGAGGCGGCGATGAGGAAGGCGAACAGCGTGAGGCCGGTGACCGGCTCGCTCAGGATGACGACGATGGCCAGCCCGATCAGCCCGAGCGTGTCGGCGAGGAGCAGACCGATCGCCGCTCCCGACCCTCGGTAGACCATCGGCAAGGCGATGTGGAGGTCGCGGACGTATTCACTGGTGGTCGTCGCCGACGTCACTCCGTACGGACGCTTGAGCAGGTGCTTGAAGAGCCGAAGCGTCCGCTCGTTCTCGTCGCGCGCGAGGAAGGCGGATTGCCAGTACAGCAGCCACGCGCCGCCCGCCGACTTGGCGATGAGGAACCCGCCGATAACCGCCCCGAGGACCGGCGTCGGGACGCCTGACAGCCAGCCCCCTCCCGATCCCTGGAACCGGTGGACGAGCTTGGGCAGGAGGCCGACGCCGACGGCGTCGGCCTCCTGCCCAAGCTCGTCCACCG
>CADDZP010000388.1 GCA_902812475.1 Actinomycetota bacterium
GTCTCAATTGTCAAGAATCACCGGAGGTTCGGGGTCAGAGCACCCAGGGCTGACCGGGCTCCCTTGATGGTGACCGACCGAGCGCAAAGCGGCACTCACTGGCTGCGCCGGCGAGCCGGTAAATGTTGATGGAATCCACCCGAGGGTCCATCTCGTCACTCAAGTCTCCCACGAGACGGACATAGCTCGCCTCGCTGAGTCGGCACTCGAAAACCGAGTACTGCACTCGCACCCCGTAGCGCTCGCAGACCGCAGCGACACGCGCGAGGCGGCGCTCGCCGGCAGGAGTCGTGACGTCGACGTCGTACGTGACGAGCAGGTCCATCAGGACCGAAGCACGAACGGTGGGTCTGGTCAAGGTCGCCTCGCAAATGTCGAGCGAGCAGGGTCGCCTGGATAGCAGGAAGCGCCCACGTCTCCACCGGACGAGCGAGCAGGGGGTGCAGCAGCTGCTCCTTCTTGTGCGACTCGTACGCTTCGAGGACGCGTCGTCTCCCTTCGTCGGACAGGTAGCACGCGCCTGCGCCCGTTCGCACGAAGTGGTCGCTCCGGATCTCCCGCCGCCGCACGAGGCGCACGGCGAGCCGGTCGGCGAGGACAGGGCGGAACTCCTCGAGGACGTCGAGTCCCAGCGAAGGGCGGCCCGGTCTGCATCCGTGGAGGAACCCAACCTGCGGATCGAGCCCGACGGTCTCCAGCCCGCCGACGACGTCGGTGAGCGCCAACCCGTACAGGAAGCTCAGGAGCGCGTTGACCGGGTCCCGCGGCGGACGGCGGGAGCGCCCGAGGAAGTATCCGATGCCTGCGTGGTCGGCCAGATGGGCGGTCAAGCCCTTGAAGTAGCGACGAGTCCCGTCGCCTTCGATTCCCCTAATCTTGTCGCCGTCTTCGGCCCCCGCCAGAGCGGCGATGCGGTCGCAGATGGCGGCGGCTTGACCCTCGAGCATCGAACGCTCGGGCTGCTCGGCGTCCCACGACCACCGTTGGAGCAGAGATCGGTAGCTCTGCAGCTTGGCCGCGACAACGGCTCGGGCGATGCAGGCCGTCCGGTAAATGTCGAGAACGTGACGAACCTGGGCAACGCGCAGCAGGACGTTTCCTTTGGTCGCCCCGCCGACCACGAATCGAATGCGACCACTCCGCCGCGCGAGGGCCTCACTCGACACCTGCCCACCGAACAGGACCACGGCCTCGAGGGTCTCCACCGGTACGCGGGTCCACCCGCCCTCCTGGCGGACGATCAAGTTTCGCTTGGCGACGCCAACGTGGGCGCGGTGGTCGGTGACGTAGAGGACGCCGAGGACCCTCACCCGAAAACCACTTCCCGCAGATATCGCTCGACCACCTCGGGCTGGGAGACCACGCCAGGAAGGCAGTGGCCGACGAGCTGACACGATGGACATCGCTCGTCGTCGGGAGCGGCGGGCAGATGGTCAGAGTCGAGGAGCTTCCTCACTTTCTCGATCGCGGCCAGCGTCTGAACCCTCAGGGCGCCGTCGATCGCGACGGCCAGGCGACGGCGAGGTCCACTGAACCAGATGGCGCCCTTACCGACCACGGTTCCCGTCATCTCTTCGAGGCACAGGGCCTGAGCACAGAGCTGCACGTGCGCGGCCACACCGTGCCTCCGGCCGATCTTGTATTCGACCGGGACGAAAGATCCGTCGGCGAGGAGCTCGACGGCGTCGGCTCTGCCCGTCAGGCCCAGCCTCTCGGACCACAGCGAGACCCCGCGCAAGACGAGGCGGCCCCGTTCTGTCCGGTGCTCGCCCGTGTCGACTCGCCGATGCCCGAGCGACCCGCGCGCTGTATGGGCACTCTCCACCCACACCTGGTCGACGAGGATCAGCGCGCACTGCCTCGGGCAGTACATGTAGTGCTCCAGCGCCGAGATCGGAATGGGGTCCGTCACCACAAGCGCTCCGCGGCATAGGCACGGTTGACGTCCTGCTGGCCCGACGGTCGGTGGTACACGGTGGCAAACGCACCCGTAACCCCAACGCGCCGGACCGCGGCGGCAGAAGCACCTCCCGCCGCGTAGAAGACATCGAGCAGGGCATCAATGGCCCAACGGTCGAGCGGCTGTGCCCACACCGGCCAGTGGAAGCGCTGTCGGCCAACGCCCGTCAACCATCCCCGCGGCCTTGGTGACCGCCCGTCACCCCGAGACGGAAACACGCGGAGCCCGAAAAACGCGAGCGCCTCGACGACGGGATCCACGTAGGGGTTTGCATCGGCTTGGACGGAGCCCGCGAAGCGGCGGGCATCAAACCCGAGTCCGTTCGCCGAGACCCTGACGCCACGGCCCTGGAGAGACTGGGAGACCATCCCGCGTGCTTCGCCGACTCCGACTGCTAGATAGTCAAGACACGCCCGCAGGAGGTCGTGGAGCGTTACCCCTCGAGGCGCCGGAGGGTCGAATGGCGAATGTGCGAGCCCATGCTGCTCTTGGGCGAGGTCGGTCACCGATAGCTCCAGGCTGCCGTCGTGGCAGCGCCGAGCGAGGCGCGCCCGCCAGCGGAACGTCTCACGGTCGACCGTCCGTTTCATCTGGCCCCTCCCGCTGGGACTGGTACGGGCAATGGCCATCGAGTCGATGTCAGCGGACGCCAATGCGGTGGCCACTTCGGTCTCGAGCGGGCCTCCGCCGTGCAACGTGGCGGTGGGCGACGGGTCGGTCGTCCACGAGAGCGTGACGGTCGGGAGAAGGACGGTCACGCCTACGGCTGCCAGCCAGGCGTTGAGCCAGTCGGCCGTGAGGCCGGGCGCCTGATAGACCGTCATGCGACCACCATGCCCCGCGGCGAGGCACCGACCAGACTCGACGCCGCCTGGTCGGCCTGGCGGACGACCGTCTCTAGGAACGCCAGACCCCAGTAGCCGTACTGCTCGCAGAGGCGCCGGAATCGCGCCGGCTGGTGCCAATCGACCTGGGCGAGGTCACCACACGCCGACACCTGATCTCCGTCCAGCTCAGCCACGACGAGCGGCGGGTCGGCGTCAGCGGCCGGCCGGACGAGCGGTCGGCCCTGGCCGTGGTGGGCCAGCACCAGGTGGATCACCAGGTCGCCGTCGGTGCCGGCCAGGCGGGCGGCGGGAGCAGCCATGACCAGCCGGGCGCTGAGGGTTTCGTGACGGCCGCCCTTGGGCCACCCCGCGGCGACCCGCGCCGCCTCGATACGATCGGCCCCAAGGCTGGACTTCGCCAACAAGGCGGCCGACCCGGCCTCGGGGTCGAGCCAGCGCTGGAAGCGGGGGTCGAGCTTGCCGAGATCGTGCAGGCGCGCCGCCGCCTCAACCGATCGGGCGACCGGTTCAGGGAGGCCGACGGCGGCGGCTATTCGCGCCGCGGCGTCGCCCACCGCGCCCAAATGGTGCGTGAGCTCGTCGGAGTGAACATCGAAGCTGAGCTCCTCGAAGGCCTCGGCCCGGACTGGTGCCGTAGCCCGTGCCCACGCCTGCCGGCGCGCCGGGAGGC
>CADDZP010000389.1 GCA_902812475.1 Actinomycetota bacterium
CACTGGAAGTGTGTCGTGACGAAGTCTTGCGAGAGTGGCTTGGGGCTGGGGTCAAGCAGTCCGGTCGTAAGTTCACGCTCGTTCAGGGTTCGGATATGCACGTTCCAGGCGAGCGCGCGTCCCGCGGGACGTGGATCTACCTGCCGGATGTCAGCGTCTCTGAACTGCGTCACGCGTTTGCTCTCCCGGAGGCTGCCGTGCGCGTTGATGCGCCGCCGGCGTCGCCGTCGATGTGGATCGAGTCCATCACCTTCAAAGGTGGCCACCATGACGGCCTCTCCTTCGAGTTCTGCGAGCGTGCGAACGCGCTGATCGGCCCACCCAACTCCGGTAAGTCTCTCGTGGTCGACGCCCTGAAATTCGTATTCGGCGTGACGTGCGAGCTGCCCGAGGTTGAAGCCGTGTCGAAGGCAAGGACGAAGAAATGCCTGCCGAGCGGATCGTCAATCGAAGTCCGCGTCCGAACACCTGGGGGTCAGCAGGTCCTTACGCGAACTGTCGGAGGAAGGGCATCCTTGGACACGCCCTTCCGGCCAATCATCTTCAGTCAGACGGAGCTCACGCGACGGGGAATGGCGGAATCGCCGGCCGTCGCGTTGCTGGATTTGCACGTCCCCGATGTCGACGCTCTGAAAACGGAGATCGTCCGGCGCGCCGATGTGCTCTCCCATCGCTTCCGAGACCTCATCACCGTCGCGCGGACAGCGAACGAGCTCCGCGAGATCGTGACGAATCCCCAAGACGGCCTTGAGGCGACCAAGGCCGAGCTTGGTCACCTGGTTGGCAAAGAGGAAGTCGCTCGCCGAGCTACAGACGCAGTGCGCGTCCTGCAATGGAGGCAGAAAGCGCGGACCGTCGTCGAGGAGTGGGGCCGCGAGGTCATTCAGGGCCCGAAGCTCCCGTCGGCGCCGAAGCTGCCCGCTGAGGGCGATCTGAAGCGCTTCGTGCCCCATGAGGGACTGCTCGCAGTGGGTGCACGGTTCACGGAGGCTCTCGAGAAGGCAGTGTCATCGGCTCGGAAGGAGATGCACAGCCTTCTTGAGAAAGACGAGGCGGACTTCGTAAAACTTCAAGAACAATTTCTGGCCGAGCTGAAGGCGGCCGGGTTTGAGGGCGGCGCTGAGGTGACGTCGCGTCTTGAGCAGTTGCGAAGTCGCGTAGGGGAACTTGAGGACGTTCAGAACGAGCTTCATGAGATCGAGACCAAACTCGACGCCGGCATCGTCGAACTTGGGGAGCTCCTCCAGAACACGGCGGAGGCGCGTCAGGCGCTGACCTCCGCCCGCAAGTCCGCATGCCGAATTGTCAACCAGTCCATGCGAACGTTCTTCGCACGCGTCGACGACGCGGGAACGACCGAGCGGCTTGATGATCTCATCGAGGATCTGAAGACGGGCACATACATGCGGCCGGAGGCGCGCCGTCGTACCAGAGACGAACTCGACCGTGGTCGACTTCTTGAACAGGGCGTACGGCACATACAGGGTGTCTCCGCCTCAGCACCGGAGCCTGGTTCGGATCAGGATCGAATCGTGGACGAGGCTGTTGAGCGAGGCAGGACGGACGATCTCGCGAAACTTGCGTGCCTGTGGCCGGGTGACAGCCTGTTGCTCGAGAAGAAGGGCTCACCGCCGACGCCGTTTTCAGAGCTGACGGAAGGCTTGCGCGCGTTAGCGATCAAGGAGATTTCGTTCGCTGCGTCAGCGCTTCCGGTCGTGACCGACCAGCCCGAGGACGCTGTTCCCACCCGGTCGGTGTTTGACAGCCTGGTGCCGACTTTGCGCCAGCAACGCGTCACCCGCCAGTTCATCGTTGTCAGTCACGATGCGAACATCGTCGTCGCTGGCGATGTCGAGCGAGTCACTGCCCTCGAAGCGAATGACGACGGCTCGCCTTATGCGGGCTCATTGTTCGACCCGACCATTCGTGGCGCAGCACTAGAGCACCTGGAAGGCGGTCAGGCGGCGTTCGAACTACGCGCATCGCGATACGAACAGCTCCAAGGCAGTTAGCTAGTCGGTCGGGAAGCCAGCACCAGGAGCCCAGCTGAGAACCGTTCCGCGTCTCGTGACGCGCGCAGTGTCAATCGATCGCCACGGTGTGCCTCGATCGCGGTGCGTCTGAGTTCCCGAATGCTGCGTCGATTGCATCGCGGGTCTCGTCGTCGCTGTCGGGCCACAGGTGGCTGTAGGTGTCGAGCGTCTCCATCGCCGACTGGTGACCGAGGCGCTTCTGGACGGCCTTGACCGAGCAACCGTGAGCGATGAGTAGTGACGCGTAGAAGTGTCGGAGATCATGGAAGGTCGTGCCCGATGGAAGTTCTGCCGCAGCAACCGATCGTCGCCAGGTGTCGCCGAACGTGCTGCGGCGAAGTGGGGTGCCCTTCGAGTTGGTGAATACGAGGTTGTGCGCGCCGGGTTCGAACTGCTTCAGGTGTGCGGCCAACGCATCCGTGACGACCGTCGGCATCGGTACCGTTCGGAACCCCGCCTCACTCTTCGGCGGCCCGAATTGTGGGACGCCGGCCGTGACTGAGATCAGCTGACGGTCGACGCGAACGAAACGACGAAGGAAGTCGACGCGGTCAACGGTGAGGCCGAAGCATTCGCCTTGGCGGAGCCCAGTGCCGGCCGCGAAGACGATCAGGGCGCGGTACCGCTCGGGCACGGTGTCGGCGAGACGCTCGACGGCTTCGATAGCGAGCGGCACGATCTCGCCACGGTCCTGCTTCGGCAGCTTGATGCCGGTGCACGGTGAAGCGGCGATGAGCCGGTCGCCGACGGCGGCTTTGAAGATCGTCGACACCCATCGATAGACGAGCTCGACCGACCCCGCCGCGAGCACTTCGCTGCGGTCCTTCACCCACCCTTGGATCTCGCTGCGCCGGATGGATGCGATCGCACGCTCGCCGAAGGCCGGATACGCGTGGAGACGGAGGTAGCTCTCGCACTGCGTCGCCGTGCTCGGCCGGTGCATCTGGGCCCGGCGCCACTCCTCCGCATAGGCGCGGAACAGCATCCGCCCGGAGGCCGGGTCTATATAGAGGCCTCGCGCCAGGTCGCCCCTGATGCCGTCGAGGAACCGCTGGGCGTCGGCCTTGCGGTCGAAGTGGCGTACGCGCTGCGGACCATGGGGGTACTCACGCCAGCGGGCCCGGTACTTGCCGTTGGGCCGCCTGTCGATGCTCGCCACCGGGCCTCCGATCCCCGTCCGTCGGTGGCCCGGTCCTCAATCAGTCCTCAGCGGTCCTCAATCAGTCCTCAGAATTGAGGACTGTTGCGGTCATTCGAGGTCAGCAGCGGTCACTCACGGACACTACAAAAGTGCTGGTCAGAGGCCATTTTAGCGCCGCGAACTGGAGTTGTGAATGGCGAGCCGGCCTGTAGGCGGGGTTCTGTCCGCCCCGAGGGGCGGGGTGGTCATCCATCTACGCGGCCTACCCGGGACGTTGGGCG
>CADDZP010000390.1 GCA_902812475.1 Actinomycetota bacterium
GGCAAACGCCCATAATCCTCGTTACGTCAAGTTACGCGAAAGGAGGTTTGTCGGCGGGATGATTCCATCTCGCCTTACGTCAAGTTACGCACAGACGAAGGTCGCGGACGGCGGACTTGCATCTTGGCGACGAGGCGTCTGAACAGCGGGTACACGTCGGGGCCCATGGCGTCGATCGAGGGCTTCCACATCTCAAAGCGCTCGATCAAGCGGTCACCGAGCAGGAGCTCTATGAGGTCGAAATGGACGGCGCCTACCTGCTCGAGGGCGGCCAGCTGCTCGAAGTAGTCGAGCTCCCGGTAGAGCACGTAGGCCTCGGGAGCGTTGGTGGCGATGAACCCTTGAAAGGCGTCGCGCAGCGCCTCCTTCGTCTGGAACTGGCCGACCAGGCGGCGTGCTTCGACCAGACCTTCCTCGTCCCAGCGGCGAAGCAGGTCGGCAGCAACCTGGGCCTGACGGCTCCGTTGGGCCTCACGGACCTGTCGGGCGCCGAAGAACGTCGCGCCGATGGCACTCACCAGTCCGACGGCGCCGATCGCCGTTGCGATCGCGGTCACCTGCTCCGCCCAGTTCGGCTGCACGGCCATGCGCTGCCCTCTCTGTGTTGCTCGGCGCGGTCGCCGAAATCTTTCGGACGATGAGTTTCGCGGGCCCGCACCGTCGTACTGACATGCACGTTCTTGCACACGTCATGGGCATCCCGGCCGAGGAGGTGCTGCTGCCGGCTCTTGCTGGAGGCTTCTGGGTCCTGAACGGGCTGCTCGGCCGTCCTCACCGCTCAACCGTGCGGCGGCCGCGGGTACCGTCGCGCTGATTCTCAACCGGGAAGGAAGCCATGGACTCTGTCGAGACAATCGGACGGGTGATCGCGGAGAGCCGGCGGATCGTTGACGGCATCTCCCCCGATCAACTGGGCAACAAGACGCTGTGCACGGAGTGGACTGTCCGCGACGTGCTCAACCACATCACCGGCGGCGCCACGTACTTCGCCCGTGTGGCCGAGGAAGGCTCGCTGTCCGACGAGGAGACCGGCCAGCTGCTGGGCGGCGGCGACAACCTGGGTGACGACTACAAGGGCGCGTTCCACACTGCGGCGGACAGAGCAATGGCCGCCTTCTCTGAACCGGGCGTGCTCGACAAGCAGGTGAAGTTGCCGTTCGGTGAGATGCCCGCGTCGGTCGCCCTGAACATCGCCATCTTCGACGTGTCCACCCACAACTGCGATCTCGCCGAGGCCACCGGCCAGCCGATGCAGGACACCGAGCTCCTGCAGGCCGCCCTCGAGCTCGGCAAGCAGATGGTCCAGCCCGAGATGCGCGTGCCCGGGTTCTTCGATCCCGAGCAGCCGTGTGCCGATGGCGCAACTGCGGAGCAGCGCCTCTTGGCCTTCGCGGGCCGGCGCGTCTGACGGCCTGATCGTTCAGCAGACCGACGACTCGGCCCAGTTCTCGCGGGCCTCGTTGAGACAGAACACAGCGACGATCGCCGCAGCCAGGGGGTCGGCCCACCACCAACCCCACACGGCGTTGACGGCGAGCGCGACCAGGATGCCGGCCGAGAGGCAGCCGTCGAGGAACGTCATCGACGCCTCGGCCAGCAACGGGTCGCTGTTGGCCGCCTGCCCGGCCGTCCGCTTGAGCCGGGCCAGGCCGAACATGACCACAGCGGTGAAGCCGAGGAACACGATGCCCACCGGCGAGTCCTCGGGCCGGGTGTTGCTGAGCAGACTGCGCGCAGCGGCGACCAGCAGGTAGACGGCCAGGACGGCGAACGCAGCGGCGACCAGTCGCAGGGCCCGACGCCGCCGCGCCCCCTCTGCGCTTTCGACGGCCTCGCTCAGGCTCCAGATGACGACGACCGAGGCGAACACCTCGACGAGCGAGTCGAGGCCGAAGGCCACGAGCGCCAAGGAATGGGCCGCCAGCCCGAGGCCGATGGTGACGAAGACCTCCACCGAGTTCCACCCCACCGTCGCCCACTCGAGGGCTCGGCCCCGCCGAAGCGCTCGATGTGTGGCGTCCACTGGGGTCGGAAGCTACCCCCCCGCTGTGGCCCCAATCCGGCGCCACCATCCGAAAACGCGCCGGCTCGCGGTCGACGGGCCGCTCAGCGGAATGTCAGGCTCACCACCGGGTGGTCGCTGACGGCCGCGTTGGGGTTGTGGGCGGCGCCCTGGCTCGGCGGGACGGTCAGGGCCACGACGGCGACGACGCCGATCACCACTCCGTCGAGGCAGCGAACGATGAGCCGCAGCACGAAGCCGATGATCCCGTAGGAAACGGACAATCGGTAGGAGCAAATGCAAAATGCCCCAACCGGACGGTGACAGTGACTAGAGAGGGAGCCGTGCAGCTGATCGACCTGGATCCCGACGACCCTCGGCTGGCAGAGGATGTCCTGCCCGTGCTGCGCGAGCTGCGGCCCCACCTCACAGCGGCATCGTTCGCGACCGTCTATGGGAACGGCCATCCCCAGGGGCTGCGGTTCACCGCCGCCTACATCGACGCGACGTGCGTGGGCGTCGCCGGCTGGCGGATCGTCGACACGACGGCTTCGCTGCGCAAGCTCTACGTCGACGACCTGGTGACGACCGAGGACCGCCGCAGCACCGGGGTCGGCAAGGCCCTGCTGGATGCCCTGACCGCGCGGGCACGCACCGCGGGGTGCCACGTGCTCGACCTCGACTCAGGGGTGCAGCGGTCCGGCGCCCACCGCTTCTACACGCGCGAAGGTCTGGCGATCACGTCATTCCACTTCGCTCGTCAGCTCACCTGACCAACGCGTGCCGACCGCGGTGCACTCAGCCGCACGCGGCGAGCAACTCGGCGACCGAGGGCTCGAGCCCGCCGGCCAGCACGTCGACGCCGGGAACGAGATCGGCGTCGGCGAGGAGGCCGAACTGCATGGTGTGGCACAGCGATACGGCGGCGATCCGCATCGGGTGCCGCTGGGCGACCTCGGCGAACGAATACAGATTGCGCACCCGACGTCCCAGCACGCTGATCGGCGAGCGTGGCCCGGGCACGTTCGAGACGTTCAGCGTGAACTCCCGTGGATTCATCAGCGCCCGTTGGGCGGCGCCGGCCGCCCGCGGCGAGACGCGCCCGAGCGCAGCGAGCACGTCATAGGTGGCTTCGGCATCGTGGTGCGTCTTGTGCTCGCGCGTCTGGCGGTTGACGGCGCGCACGCGTGCGACGGGGTCGGGCTCTGCGAGCGGGAGGTCGACGAACATGAACGAGTCGCGGTTACCGAGGTCCTCGACGTCGGGTCCGAGCACGTGCATGCTGACCGGCACCTTGACGCGGGCACCGTCAAGGTGAGCGCCGTGCTTCTCGCACCAGGCGCGCATGGCGCCGGCCACGGCCGCAAGCATCACGTCGTTCACGGTGACGCCCGATCCGGCGCCGTGCTCGATGGCGCGGAGGTCATCGAGACTGCACCGGGCGAATCCGGCC
>CADDZP010000391.1 GCA_902812475.1 Actinomycetota bacterium
GTCCACGCCCCGGCCCCGTGCCGCTGCGTGGCCGTGTGGGCGGCGGGCAGCACGTCGGTGGCCCGGCGCTCCGCCACAGCGGGACCGGGCGCGAGGGGACTGCGAACGCCCACCTCACCCGCCGATGTCCACGCCTGCACGGCGCAACTGTACGCCGCGGTCGTTCCGCAGTGGCTATTCGACGGGCCCCGGTAGGGTGCGTTCATGGCGGACCAGGCGACGTTCGAGGCGCAGGCGATGGAGTTCATGCCGTCGCTGTACACGGCCGCCCTCCGCATGACGCGTAACCCCGCCGACGCTGAGGACCTCGTCCAGGAGACATACCTGAAGGCGTACCGCGGGTTCGGCGGCTTCGAGCAGGGAACCAACCTCAAGGCTTGGCTCTACCGGATCCTCACCAACACGTTCATCAACTCCTACCGGTCCAAGAAGCGCCGGCCCGAAGAGAGCGACATCGAGGACGTCGAAGACCTCTACCTGTACCGCCGCCTGGGCGGGCTCGAAGGCGCGACGGCCGGCCGGAGCGCCGAGGACCAGGTGCTCGAGCACTTCACCGAGAGCGAGATCAAAGAGGCGCTCGACTCGCTGCCGGAGCAGTTCCGCATCGCTGTGCTGCTGGGAGACGTGGAAGGTTTCTCCTACAAGGAGATCGCCGAGATCCTCGACATTCCCATCGGTACGGTGATGAGCCGGCTCCATCGCGGAAGAAGGGCGCTGCAGAAGCGGTTGTACGAGTTCGGCAGGCAGCGTGGGCTTGTCGGTGAGCCACAGCGGTGATCCACAGAGGGAAGGTGTATGGCTGAGGACAAGGGCGACTGCATCGAAGCGGTCCACCTGCTGTACCACTACCTGGATGGCGAGCTGACCCAGGACCGGCGCCTGCTGATCAGCCAACACCTCGACGATTGCCCACCCTGCGGGCAGGCGTTCGAGTTCGAGGCGGAGCTTCGGGTGGTCATCTCCCAGAGGTGCCGGGAGCAGGTCCCCCCCGAGCTCGTCGAGCGCGTTCGGAAGGCCCTGGGCGAGGAATACTGACCCCGCTGCGCAGGTTGAGCGGGATATGCCGGATACCAACGTCGCCCACATCGGCGGGCGTCCGATCTCTGGGAACGCACGCCCGTCGCGCGCCTTCAAGGCGGGCCGGGTGTGCCAGGAGCCCGGTTGCAAGACCCGGCTCTCGATCTACAACAAGGGCAAGTTCTGCTACCTGCACGAGCCCCACGCCGCCCCTCGCACGCGGGGCCGCAAGATCGCCTGAGCGCGTCCCAACCAAGGTCGAGGTTCGCCCGCCGCCCCGCATACAGTCGCGACGATGCTCGTGCTGGCCGCTGCGAAGCCCTGGATCTACTGGCTGGCCTTCCTCCTCGCCGTGGGGGCGGCCCTGCTGCTGATCGGGATCGCAATCGGGTACCTCATCAAGGTGGTCGCCGCCAAGTACCCGCGCCAGCAGCAGTAGCGGCGCACACGTGACCGAACCGATCTCCTGGGATCTCGCCGAGCGCATCGCCGAGCGTGTCGCGGGTCGGGAACCGTTCGCCGACTCGTACCACTACGCGTCCCTCGAGCCTGACTTCGCCGAGTTCACCGCTCACGCCGAAGAGCTCGTCGCGGCCGAGACGGGCCTGCGGTCGCTGTCGGGCCCGGCCCGAGCCCGCGTCACCGACCGAGCCGGCTGGGTGCGCGCCAACCTGGCGTCGTTCCAGCGCTTGCTGCGCCCGATCACCGAGAAGCTCGGCAGCCGGATGACGCCCGGGCCGTTGACCCCCGTCGCGCGCGCCGTCACCGGCGCCGAGGTGGGCGGCCTGCTCGGGTGGATGGCGACACGGGTGCTCGGCCAGTACGACCTGCTCATCGCCGAGAACGAGCGCCCCGAGGAACAGGACCTCGTCTACTACGTCGGGCCCAACATCCTGTCGCTGGAGAAGCGCTACGGATTCCCGCCCCGTGAGTTCCGGCTGTGGCTGGCCCTGCACGAGGTCACCCACCGGGCCCAGTTCACGGGCGTGCCGTGGATGCGCGATCACTTCCTGTCCCTGGTCGACCAGAGCCTTTCCTCTGTCGACCCCGACCCCAAGCGCTTGCTCGACGCCCTGTGGCGGTCGATCGAGCAGATGCGAGCCGGCCAGAACCCGCTGGACGAGGGCGGCCTGGTGGCGCTCGTCGCCAGCCCCGAGCAGCAGGCCGTCCTGCGCAAGATCCAGGGGATGATGGGCCTGCTCGAGGGCCACGGCGACGTCACCATGAACCGGGCCGGTGCCGGCCTCATCCCCAGCGCCGACCGCTTCCAGCGGGTGCTCCACGAGCGGAGGAACACCGGGGGCCCCGCCCGCATCATCCAGCGCCTGCTGGGCATCGAGGCCAAGCTGCAGCAGTACGAGCTGGGCGAGCGCTTCATCGCTGCCGTCGAGGCGGAGGGCGGGCGCACGCTGTTCGACCAGGTGTGGACGTCGCCCGACAACCTGCCCGCCCTCGCCGAGCTGCGAGATCCACAGCTCTGGATCGGGAGGGTGCGAGCCGAGGCGGCCGCCGCTCAGTAACCTCTGTGGACCGCGGAGCGTGAGAAGAACGGTGCCATGGCGACGGTTCTCGCTGTCGACGACGAACAAGACATCCTGACGATCATCCGTCACAACCTGGAGCGGGAGGGCCACCGCGTCCTCACCGCCCCGAACGGCGACCGCGCCCTGGAGATCGTCCGCGACGAGCGGCCCGACGTCGTCGTGCTCGACGTGATGATGCCCGGTACCGACGGGTGGGGCGTCCTCAACCTGCTCAAGGCCGAGCGGGAGGAGCTGGCCACGATCCCGGTCCTGATGCTGACGGCCCGGGCGGCCGACGAGGACCGCATCCGGGGCGGCATCGAGGGGGCCATCCGCTACCTCACGAAGCCCTTCAGCCCTCGCGATCTCTGCAACGAGGTCGCCGCTGCTCTCGAGGGCGAAGCCGAACCCCTCAAGCGGCGCAAGGTGCAAAAGGAGTCGCTCGCACAGCTGGCGCGGCTCGAGAAGCGGACGGCGCCGGGTCCCCGCCGCAAGGCCGAGGACGCCGCCGCGTCGCCCCATGTGACGAGGCTCGAGCACGTCCCCGGCGCGGAGGCCGACAACTACCAGCTCCGCTCGGTACGCGACCACCTCGACCAGCTGTCGCCCAAGCAGGTGGAGTTGCTGCGGGCGCTGGAGGGCAGCGACACCGTGAGTCAGGCCGCATCCGACCTCGGCGTCAGCCGGTCCAACGTCTACGCCAGTCTCCGACGCATCAGCCGGAAGCTCGGCGTGCGCTCGGTGCCCGAGCTCCTGGCGATCGTGCGCACCGGTGAGCTCTTCCGCCCCTCGCCTGCCTGAGCTGCTCACCCGGTGCACGTTCCCCCCGGCGGGGACACAGGTGACGTGCGCCGTCTCCGGGGGCGCCGACAGCCTGGCGCTGCTGGCCCTGGCC
>CADDZP010000392.1 GCA_902812475.1 Actinomycetota bacterium
GCCACGGAGCGAGTGCCGAAGCGACGAACGTCCACGTCGGCACGCCGACACGGGCGCCACGCGGCAGCTGCAGATACGCGAAAGACGTCTCAAGCGCCGCCGTGCACGAGGCCATAGCGACGACGTGCGGCACGCCGAGGTAGGCGGCGAGGTCTTCTTCGAACCCGGCGCACTGGTCGCCCGTGGTAAGCCAGCCGCTACGCAAGACCGCGGCGACGGCTGCAACGTCACCGTCTTCGATGTCGGGGGGCGCGAACGGGATCGGGGCGTCGGACGCCCGCCCGGAATTCGATGCGTCCCCGACGACCACTGAGGAGGGATTAGGCGTCGAGGGCGGGGCCATGGACCCCGAGGAGGCAGAGACTGCGCATGAGTTCGACCAGCCCTTCGGGCGACCGTGCGTCGGCGGCGCGAACCACGTGAGGATCAAGAGGCGGGGCGTCGACGTGCGAGATCATCGGGTGAATCGGTCTGGCCTCGACCTCGCCTCGGCCGATCAGCACTTCATGGGCCTTCTCGCCGGGTCGGAGTCCGGTGTACACAATGTCGATGGGCCGGCTCGCACTGGAGACCAGCCGCTCCGCCAAGTCGGCGATGCGAACGGGTTGTCCCATCTCCAGCACGAGCACCTCCCCGTCACGCCCGATAGCGCCCGCCTGGATCACCAACTCGACCGCCTCCTCAACGGTAATGAAATACCGAGTGACGTCTGGATCGGTCACCGTCACCGGACCGCCCAGGGCGATTTGGGCATGCATCGAGGTGAGCACCGATCCCCGACTGCCCAAGACGTTTCCAAATCGCACACTCAGGTACGTCCCAGCCTCGCAGTGCGAAAAGTGCGCTGTCAGTCGCTCGGTGATCCTCTTCGAGTAGCCCAGCACACTGCATGGGTCGGCCGCCTTGTCGGTCGAGATGTTCACGAACCGCTCGACACCGGAAGCGGCCGACGCCTCGAGCAGGTCGAGCGTCCCGATCACGTTGGTCCGAAACGCTTCGTTCGGATGGCGCTCGAGAAGTGGAAGGTGCTTGAGGGCAGCGGTGTGAAAGACCACCTCGGGCCGCTCCACTTCCATCATGCGGAAGATCCCGTCGCGGTCGCGGAGGTCGAGGAGAATCAAGTCAGGAGAGTCGAGGAGCGCCCGGCCGTCGATCGAGAGCTGGACACCGTGGAGCGCGGACTCGTCCCGGTCCACCATGATGAGCCGCGCAGGTCCGAACCGATACAGCTGACGACACAACTCCGAACCGATCGACCCCCCGGCGCCGGTGACGACCACGCGGCGGCCCGTCACATACCGAGCGATGCTCTCCACATCGGTCTCGACGCGGTGGCGGCCGAGAAGGTCGGCTTCGGTCACTTCCCGGATGTCCGAATCGCCCGCCCTCGTCCCGATGAGCTCGCGGACGGGCGGGAGCACGCGGACGGGAAGACCAGCGTTCGTCGCCCGGGCCGAGATATCGCTGATGAGGGATGCATCGGCACTCGGGATGGCGATGAGGAGAGCGTCGACGGCGTACCGGCGCGCCGCGGACTCGATCTGGTCTCGCGTGCCGACGACTCGGACGCCCATGATTTGGAGGTTCTTCTTGCGCGGGTCGTCGTCGAGCAGGGCAACGGGGAGGTAGGCACTCTGCGGATTGCTCAGCATCGCCCGTACCACTTGCACGGCGCCGTCACCCGCTCCGAAGAGCAGGAGCCGCTCGGCGTCCTCCCCCGAGGGTCGCCTACGGGCCTCGAGACCAAGACGGAAGAGGTATCGCACTCCCCCCATGAGCGCGAAGCCCGTGACGCCACCTGCAAGGACTGCGCTCACGGGAACCATGCGCGGGTCAGTGGCGACCGCATCAACGGCAAGGAGCAGCAGCGTTGTGAAGGCGGCGGCGCGGACCAGTGCAGCCACCTCATCGAAGCTTCCGAATCGCCAACGCCCGGCGTACAACCCGAACGCCATGCCGGCCATCGTCTGCGCGATGGCCGCCAGGGGGAGGATGGCGACGAGCCCGGCGTAGTCGATGCGACCGAGGGCGAAGTCGTAGCGGACAGCGGTGGCGAACGAGATGGCGAGCCACCAAGCAAGGGCGTCGACGCCCGCCTGGAAAGCGAAGCGTTGCACGTGGCCGCCAACGGCTCGGCGCCGGGACAGCCAGCGCCGCACACGCGCTGGTCCCTTAATCATGCAGGCCGCATTCCGTCTTGGCCAGGCCGGGCCACCGGCCGGCCCGGTGGTCTTCGCCCTCGGCGATCGGGCGGGTACACGGCCAGCATCCGATCGACGCGTATCCCCGCTCGACGAGCGGGTTCACGGGCACGCCATGGTCGCGGATGTAGGCGGCGAGGTCTCGATCCGACCACGCCGCCAGCGGGTTCAATTTCACGAGACCGCGGCGATCCATGCCGACGATCGGAGTGCGGCGGCGCTCAACCGACTCGCAGCGGCGGACACCAGTCATCCACGATCGCTTCCCGCGAAGCGCAATATCGAGCTGCTCCACCTTCATCGACGAGCAGCAGTTGAGCGGATCGGTCTGCCACGCCGGCTCGGCAGGCGTCGGCGCCCGCATCACCCGGATGTTCGCGTCATAACGCTGGCGGACGATCTCTACCATCCCGATGGTCTGGGCAAAGTGGTAGCCGGTATCAATGAAGACGATCTCGATCGACGGATCCGCACGGACAGCGAGGTCGACGAGCACAGCATCGGTAAGCGACGTCGTCACGCAGATGTCGGGCGAGAAGGTCTGAACGGCCCAGCCGACGATCGAACGCGCCGGTTCGTGCTCGAAACGCTCGTTGAGTTCCCCCAGTGGGGCGTCGGCCTGCGCTTGCCCCGCCACTCGCCACATGACGGTGCGAGACTACAGGGCCATAGAGGCGCCCGAAGAGCACCTTGGTGCCGAACCATTGCGGCCTCAACGTCCTCGGCGGCCGTAGGCACGCACTGTGGGGGATCGCATTAGGGTGCTCGCTGGTCCATGCCCGGCAATGATCCGTGGGCATCGGCGTAATGACTGTGGCCTCAGCGTCGACACGCACCGTCGCCTCCGCGGGCCGGCGACCTCACCGCACACGGAAGGGACACCGTCGGCACAGGAGCCGTCGCGTCCGCCGACTGGTCCTCACGGTGCTGTTCTTCCTCGTCGTCATCGGGCTGTTCCGGCTCGCCGCGTCGCGGCGTGACCTCGTGCAGGCGAAGACGGCGATGTCCGACGGACGCGCCGCCCTGGCGCAAGGCCACGTCGACGCGGCCCTTGAAGCCTTCGGCACGGCCGAACACCGACTCTTGTCCGCCCGGTCCGGCGCAGGCTTTCCCTTCTCCCTCCTGAGTCCTCTTCCGGTCGTCGGGAGCCCCGTCCGAGCTGTCAAGGACACCGTGGGCGCCGGGCTGCATGGTGTGGCCGCCGGACGGGCCCTGGTCCGCGCCGAGAACGGC
>CADDZP010000393.1 GCA_902812475.1 Actinomycetota bacterium
GCCCGATCCAGCGCTGATCGGCTGGCGTCGACGGGAAGCAGGGCGGCGCCGGTGGCATATGCGACGTTCGCCTGGCCGAGCAGCAACAGAGCAGCGGCGTCCTCGGCTGCCAACGCCGCGACCAGCCGCTCGCGCCGGGCTCGACGCATCCGGGCCAGGTCGATCCCATCGACCAACTCCGTCAATGACTCATACCGTTGAGGCGACCGGCAGCCGGTAGGCCTCGACGGCGTTCTCCCCAAGCAGCTTGCGCTGATCGGCCTCGGACAAGCCGCTGATCGCCTCCCGCAGCTCGTCGACCACGCCCTCGTGGTACTCGGGATGGGGATAGTCGGACGCCCAGAGGATGCGGTCGGCGCCGAGGTACTGGGCCGACGCGGCGAGGTTCCACTCCTCGACCTCGAAGCCGGCGTAGCACTGGCGCCGGAAGTACTCGCTCGGCAGTATCGACAACCACCGCCGCTCGAGCGGAAAGGCCTGGACCTGCTCGTCCATTCGCTGGAGCTGCGTCGGCATCCACCCACCGCCGGCCTCCAGGAAGAGGAAACGCAGCCGCGGGAACCGCTCGCACACGCCGCCCATGAGCAGCCGGCCCATGCTGACGATCATGTCGACGGTGTTGCCGATGGCCTGGCCGAGCGCCGAACCGCCGGTGTTCTCGTCGACGCCGGTGTTGGCCAACATGATGTTCGGGCTGTCGGAGACGAGCCGGAACTTCTTGCACGCACCGGGCGTGTCCGTGTAGACGCCGGAGTGCAACGCGACCGGCACGTCGAGGTCTTGGCACGTCGCCCAGAACGGGTCGTAGACGCGGTTGGAGAGCGGCAGCTCGTCGATGTACGCCGACGGCCGGATGAAGATGCCGCGCAGCCCGAGGCTGTTCACGGCACGCTCGGCCTCGGCGCAGGCGAGGGAGACGTCCTGCAACGGCACGGTGGCCACACCGAACAACCGGTTGCGGTCGGCGCTGCAGTACTCGGCGATCCACTCGTTGTACGCCCGCTGGCAGGCGGCCACGAACTCCACGTCGTGGAGCGCCTTGATCGGCGACTGCGGGCCGAAGAACATGGCCTGCCCCGGGTAGAGCACCGCCGCGTCGATGCCGTCGCGGTCCATGTCCGCGAGGCGGGGGCCCGGCTCGAACGCGCCCTTCCTGCGCAGCTGCTCGAGGAGCTCGTAGCGGTGCTTGGGCGTGATCCCGAGCCGGCCACAGATCGCGTCGATCGTCTCGCGACCGCCGACCGCCACTTCGCCACCGACATAACTGGTCTCGTACGTCTGGCCGAAGTTGTCCTTGTAGGGGATCAGCGCTCCCCACCGATCGCGGTCCATCCGGGACAACCACAGGTCCGCCGGCTCGGTGATGTGGCCGTCCGCGTCGACCACCAACGGCTGTGACATCGCAGCACCTCCTGGCTCCGGCGGCCTGTCGCTCAGGGTATCCACCGCGCCCGGCCCCTCAGCGGGGCTCGCGGCCCGCTGCGGTCGCCGCCAGCTGCTCGGCGAGCGCCGTGCGGTTCAGCTTGCCGGCCTCAGATCGTGGCAACCGGTCGACGACGTCGAACGACTTCGGCCGCTTGTACGCGGCCAGTCGCTGGGCGCAGTGCGCAGCCAGTTGCTCGACGGTCGGTGGCGTGGCCGGATCGGCGGCCTCCACAACGGCATGGACACGCCGGCCCCACTCGTCATCCGGAAGGCCGACGACGGCGGCGTCTGCGACGGCCGGGTGCTCGAGCAGCGCGGCCTCCACCTCGGCCGGGTAGACGTTGGCGCCCCCGCTGATGATGAGGTCGCTTCGCCGGTCGGCGATGTAGAGGTAGCCGTCCTCGTCGAGCCAGCCCAGGTCGCCGATGCTGGTGAAACCGTCGTCGGTTGTCCGCGCCGCGGGAGCGCCGCGGTACTCGTAGCTCGGAGCACCGCGCTCGGTGGTGCGCATATAGATCTCGCCGACCTCGTTCGATGGAACCGGCCGGCGCTCCTCGTCAACGACGCGGATGTCCGTGGCCACGCCGCGGCCGACGCTGCCGGGCCGCTTCAGCCATTCATCGCCGCGAATCATCGTGAGGCCGACGCGCTCACTCGACCCGTACGTGACGTAGAAGCGCTCGGCGCCGACGAGTTCGATCCAGCGGGCCACCAGCCACGGGGGACACGGTGCACCGCCCTGCACCACCTGGCGCACGCTCGACAGGTCGCGCCTGTCGATGTCGGGCAAGCGGGCGATGCGGTGGAGCATCGTCGGCACCACCACGACGCTGGTCACGCGGTGGCGCTCGATGACGTCGGCGGCGAGGGCGGCGTCGAAGCGCTCGAGGAGGATGAACAGCTCGTCGTTCATGAGCGCCGCCTGGCTGATCCGGAATCCGTTGGTGTGGTAGAGCGGCCCGGGCACGAGATGGACGGTGGTGCCGGCGTCTTGCAACGCGGTCTGGTAGCGCAGCGGTGCCGGGTCGTACGCCCCCGACTCCGGCGACACGATGAGCTTCGGCGCACCGGTCGAGCCTGCGCTGGCGATGGCGATCGCCGGACGCGGGAGGGCGTCGGGCAACGCCCCGGCGTCGTAGTGCTCGGTTGTGTCCAGATCGGTTGGCCCGATCGCATCGGCGGCGTCGTCGTCCCACGCCGCCACCACGGCAGCCGGGGCGGCCACCTCGAGCAACCGCTGGCGCTCCCAGAGCGGCAGGTCCCACCGCAGCGGAAGCACACACGCCCCCGCCTTCCACGCCGCCACGGCCACGATCAGATGCTCGGGACTGTTTGGCAAGGCGTCGACGACGATCTGGCCCTGCCCGGCCGCTCGCTCGACCAGCAGCCGCGCCACCTGGTTCGACCGCCGATCCAGCTCGGCCCATGTGACCGAACGTTCGTCGCCGTTCAGCGCGGCGACGACGAAGGCGACGTCGCCTGGGTGCTCCTCGGCGAGCGACGACACGCGCCGACCGAACGAGACCACGGACGCATTCCAACAGAACCCACCTGACCGCCGCAACGGTCATAATCGCCGCCATGCCGGTCGACCTTGCCGCCATGCTGGCCCCCGCCCACACGGCCATGCTCACGATGGAGATGCAACGCGGTGTGTTCAGTGCGCGATCGCCGGTGCCCGACCTGGCCCGCGTCGTCGAGGAAGACGGCGTGATCGGCAACATCGGCCGGCTCGCCGAAGCGGCACGCGCCGCGGGCGTTCGGGTCGTGCACTGCACGGTCGAGCGGCGGGCGGACGGCGCCGGCTCCGCCGACAACTGCCCGCTGCTGCACGTGGTCGCCAAGGCCGGTGGCGGGATGACCGCCGGTTCACCGGCTGCGGCGCTCGTCGAAGAGCTGGGTCCGGACGAGCGCGACGTCATCTGCCCACGTGCGCACGGGGTGTCGCCGTTCATCGGCACGACCCTCGACCCGACCCTCCGTAACCTGGCAGTTCACACGGTCATT
>CADDZP010000394.1 GCA_902812475.1 Actinomycetota bacterium
GGCGACGATGGTCCACCCCTACGTCCTGGCCGCCTTCGCCCTGGTGGCCGGCGTCATCCTCGCCGTCGCGCTCGTGCGCCAGTGGCACTGGGCGGTCGCCCTCGCATGCGCAGCCGCCGTCGCCCCTGTCGGCTTCACCTACGGGCGAGCGGCGCTGCTGGGGCTCGCGCTCGCCGTCGTGTGCCTGGCCACCGGTGCGGTCACCGACCGCAGGCGCTACCTACCGGTCGTGCTCATCCTGTGCGCCGCCGCGCTGATCCCGGCCGTGATCGGCGTCGACGGCTGGACGCGAGGACGCAGCAAACGGCGAACGCGCACGACGAGTCCGCCCTCACAACCGACCGCGGCTGGCTCATCCACGAAGCGGACGGCCTGATCGTCGACCATCCGTTGTTCGGGGTCGGTCCCGGGCGCTACGTCATCGCCCTGACCGAGAAGTACGGGCAGGAGCCCAACCCTCGCGTCGGCTTCTTCAAGCCCGTCCACAACCTCCCGCTCCTCGCCGCCGCCGAGGGCGGGGTCCCGGCCGGCTTGCTCATGACCGCCCTGCTGCTGGCCGCCGCCTGGCGCGCGTTCGCGGGGGGACGAGCGGGGCTGGCGATCTACGCCGCCTACCTGCCGTTCGTCGTCCTCGACCACTTCCCGTACAGCTTTCCGATGGGGATGATCCTCACCGGCGTGTGGCTCGGCGCCATCGAGCTTCTGGCGCGGGAGCGCCAGGAAGACCCCGCCTCTACACCACCTCTCGCAGCTCCCGCTTGAGGTCGTGGATCTCGTCGCGGAGGCGGGCCGCGTACTCGAATCGGAGGTCGGCCGCCGCGTCGTGCATCTCTTCCTCGAGAGTGCGGATCAGGCGGGCCAGCTCGTCCTGAGGCAGCTCGGCAAAGTCCCTGCGCTGCCGGCGGCGGTCGCGGCCACGGCTGCGCCTGTCCTTGCCGGGTCGCGGCGACTCGTCGTCGGGGCGTAGGTGGGCGAGAATGTCCGTGACCGCCTTGCGGATGGTTTGCGGGTCGATCCCGTGCTCGGCGTTGTAGGCCTGCTGCACGCCCCGCCTGCGGTTGGTCTCGCCGAGCGCACGCTGCATCGAGTCGGTGACCTGGTCGGCGTACATGATCACCTGGCCGTCGACGTTGCGAGCCGCCCGGCCGATGGTCTGGATCAGCGACGTCTCGCTGCGGAGGAAGCCCTCCTTGTCGGCGTCGAGGATGGCGACCAGCGAGACCTCGGGCAGGTCGAGACCCTCACGCAACAGGTTGATGCCGACGAGGACGTCGAACTCGCCGAGGCGGAGGTCGCGGAGGATCTCGATGCGCTGGATGGTGTCGACCTCGCTGTGCAGGTACCGAACGCGGATGCCCATCTCCAACAGGTAGTCGGTGAGGTCCTCGGCCATCTTCTTGGTCAGGGTCGTTACGAGGACGCGGTCGCCCTTCGCCACCCGCTGGTTGATCTGCTCGATGAGGTCGTCGATCTGGCCCTTGGTCGGCTTCACGATGACCTCGGGGTCGACGAGCCCGGTGGGGCGCACGATCTGCTCGACCACCTGCGTCGACTGCTGGATCTCGTACGGGCTGGGCGTTGCCGACAGGAAGATGCACTGGTTGACGCGCTCGTAGAACTCGTCGAACCTGAGCGGCCGGTTGTCGGCGGCCGACGCAAGCCGGAAGCCGTGCTCGATCAGCGTCTCCTTGCGGGACCGGTCGCCCTCGTACTGGCCGTGCAGCTGGGGCACGGTGACGTGCGACTCGTCGATGATCAGCAGCCAGTCGTTCTTCGGGAAGTAGTCGAGCAGCGTGTAGGGCGGCTCCCCGTAGGTCCGGCCGTCGATATGCATCGAGTAGTTCTCGATGCCACTGCAGAACCCGACTTCCTGCATCATCTCCAGGTCGTACTGGGTGCGCATGCGCAGGCGCTGCGCCTCGAGGAGCTTGCCCTCCTTCTCGAAGTAGGCAAGGCGCTCCTGCAGCTCCTTCTCGATGCCGACGATGGCGCGCTTCATGCGCTCCTCGCCGGTGGCGTAGTGGGTGGCCGGGAAGATCGTGGTGTCCTCGATCTCGCCGAGGATCTCGCCGGTCAGAGGGTCGACCCGGCTGACCCGCTCGATGTCGTCGCCGAACATCTCGAGACGCACGGCGGTCTCCTCGTACGCGGGGAAGATCTCGATGGTGTCGCCGCGGACGCGGAACTTGCCGCGGATGAAATTGAGATCGTTGCGCTCGTACTGCATGTCTACGAGCTTGGAGAGGATGTAGCGCTGGTCGTGCCGCGACCCCTGCACGATGCGCAGCACCTGCTGGGCGTACTCCTCGGGCGAGCCCAGGCCGTAGATGCAGCTGACCGAGGCGACCACGATGATGTCGTTGCGAGCCAGGAGCCCGGACGTGGCCGAGTGGCGCAGCCGCTCGATCTCGTCGTTGATCGAGCTGTCCTTCTCGATGTACGTGTCGCTCGCAGGCATGTACGCCTCGGGCTGGTAGTAGTCGTAGTAGGAGACGAAGTACTCGACCCGGTTGTGGGGGAAGAACTCCCGGAACTCGTTGGCCAGCTGGGCGGCCAGCGACTTGTTGGGGGCGATGACGAGGGTCGGCTTCTGGACCTGCTCGATCGTCCAGGCGATGGTTGCCGACTTCCCGCTGCCGGTGATGCCCAACAGCGTCTGGAACCGGTCGCCCCGGTTCACGCCCTCCGCCAGCTGGGCGATCGCCCGCGGCTGGTCGCCTCCGGGAGCGAAGTCGGACACAACCTTGAACGGCGGCATGTGCCGCTGATCGTACCGGCGAGGTGTGACAATCCGAGTCGTGAACACGCGGCTCGCGGTCGTCCTCGCCGTCGTCCTCGCTGCCGTCGCCGTGGGCGTCGGGCTGCATACCGGCTACCGGGAAATGGACGTCGACGAGCTGGTGTACCGGCGCACGCTCGTCTCCATGCGCCACGGCGAGGGCTACTACCGCGCCATGCGCCAGGCCCTCGTCCGCAAGGAGGGGGCGCCCCCGACGCAGGTGCGGTCCGTCCGCCCGCCGACGCTGTTCCTGCTGCTCTACTGGCTGCCCCCGTCGTCGTGGCGGTGGCTGGTCGGCCTCGTGTACCTGGCCACCGTCCTGCTGGCGTGGCGCCTGGCCCCTCCATTGACGGGCTGGACGCAGCCCGCCGCCATGGTCCTCGTGGGCTTCTGGCTCGTCGCCGCCGCGCCGCTGCTGTTCCTGCACTCCGAGCTGTGGGGGCTCCCGCTCTTCCTCGGCGGCGTGCTGGCCACCCGGTTCCGGCGCTGGGAGGTCGCCGCCGCTCTCCTCGGGGCGGCTGTGCTGTTTCGCGAGACGTACGCGGTCGGCTTCGTCGTCGCCTTTCTGATGGCGGACCGGCGCAAGGCGTTCTGGGCCGCGAGCGCGGCGCTGCTGGCCCTGGCCGGCCTCCACGTGGCCCTCGCCC